>JASFJF010000330.1:0-5020 GCA_050122255.1 Desulfobacterales bacterium | reverse complement strand
AATCAAAGTAATTACCAACGAACAAAACATGGGATTTGCCAAAGCATGCAATCAAGGTGCCCGTGAGGCATCCGGTGAATATCTGCTCTTTCTCAACAACGACACTGAGGTACAACACGAATGGCTGAATCCTCTTGTAGAAGTGCTCGAGAAAGATAAATCCGTTGCAGCCGCCGGTAGCAAAATGTTGTTTCCCGATAAAACGATTCAGCACGCAGGAGTCGCCATTTTTAATAACCAACAATCATCTGATCCTTTAACTGCCCGCCATATTTATTGCAGGCAACCCGATGATTTCCCCAAAGCCAATGAAATGTCCACCTACCAGGCCTTAACCGCTGCATGCCTGCTGGTTCGAAGATCAGCCTTTGAAGCTGTAAATGGCTTTGACGAGCAATACTGGAACGGCTATGAGGATATCGATTTGTGCTTTAAACTTCAAAAAAAGGGATGGCTGCTAGTCTACCAGCCCAAAAGCGTGGTTACGCATTACGAATCTCAAAGTGGTCCCGAGCGATTCAGCCGTGTTCAGCATAATGTGGAGCGCTTACACCAAAAATGGTTGGGCAAGATCAATCCTGATTTGATAATTACACCGGATGGCAATGTTGTTGAAACAGGATCGGGTTGTATCCGACCTTATCAAATGAAAAGAACTACAAATCAGAAACTGACAGAATCAACGGCACCCCACAAAAAATATACCTCCATTATAATCCTGACCTGTAACCAAATTGAATATACCCAAAAATGTATCGACAGCATTTTTAAACACACCCTCAAACCTTTTGAATTGATTGTTGTCGACAATGGATCAACCGATGACACAGTTGCGTATCTCAAATCCGCGGTGCAAGGCAGAAACACCGCCACCAGGATTAAGATTATCGAGAATTTAGAAAATAATGGATTTGCCGGTGGCAACAACCAAGGTATGGCTGTAGCCGGCGGCGATTATATTGTCTTAATGAATAATGATGTGGTGGTGACGCCGGGATGGTTGCAGCGCTTGATTCGTTGTGCTGAAAGAAAAACTCAAATCGGTATTGTTGGACCATGCTCGAACTATGTCTCCGGATCGCAATTAATAAATGATGTGTCATATGATTTGTCTGGGCTTGAGGGTTTGTCTGAATTCTCCAATCAATTCGCAAAGCGGTTTTCGGAACAGGCCCAACCGACTTTAAGGGTCGTCGGTTTTTGCATGCTGGTTAAACGTGCCGTGATCGATAAAATCGGCGGGATGGATGATCGCTACGGCCTTGGTAATTTTGAAGATGATGATTTCAGCTTGCGAGCCACTATTGCCGGGTTTGAATCCTGGATTGCTCGGGACTGCTTTGTCCACCATTTCGGTCATCGAACCTTTATCGGAGAAAGAATAGATCTTCAAAAAAGCCTGCTGAAGAATTGGGAGGTATTCAAAGAAAAATGGGGACTACCGGCTGAAATGCCATACGGATCACCATACCGGATAGCTGATATGAAAAACACCCAGTTTGATCCCTCCATCCATTTCTATGCATTAGAGAAAGGCAGTGACACTATGGGAAATTCTTCTGATGATTGCAAAACGGCAGAGGATGCCTACCGCGCCATACGGACTAACTTTTCGAATAAGCGGTCGAATGAAATTATTGAAGCGCTTGAAAATTTGATTAACTCGTATCCTAAATTTGCAGCGGCCTACAATGATCTGGGAGTCTTATACTATAATGCCGGCCATAAAGAAAACGCCCATCAATTTTATCAGACAGCCGTACAGTTGGATCCAAATAATCCTGTATTTTCAAAAAATCTTGCTGATTTTTATTGCATCGAGCTCGGTCGAATCGAAGAGGCGCTCCAAATCTATGTCAATATTTTAAGATCTCATCCCGATGACACTGAAACATTAATGGCCACGGGACAAATATGTGTGGCGCTGGAAAGACCATCCGATGCCCTGGTCTTTTTCAATCGAATTCTCGAGATTGAGCCCTGGAATGATGATGTTCGCAAAGCGATCGAAAAATTAAACGAACGGCCTGCGGTGGGAAAAGCTAAATCGCAATCGCCGGAAGAGATTTATCAAAACATTAAGCGCAAATTGAGTACCTTCTCAACAGACGAGGCGATTGAACATTTTCAAAAACTGGTTGAACTTTATCCGGAATTTGCTCTGGGACATAACGATCTGGGAGTTTTGCACTATAATGAAGGTCATAAAGAAAACGCCCTCAAGCACTATCGGCTTGCCGCTCAACTGCAACCCGAAAATATAACTTTTCGAAAAAATTTGGCAGACTTTTTGTTTGTTGAAATGGGAAAAGTAGAAGAAGCCTTAAAAATCTATGAAGACATATTGAACATGCACCCACAGGATGTTGAAACCCTATTAATCACGGGGCACATCTGTGTTTCCCTAAAAAGGTTTGAAGAGGCAACAGTATTTTACAATCGAGTGTTGGAATTGGAACCCGATAATTCGGATGCAAAGAATAATATCCACGCCCTGAATATCCAGAAAAGGGAAAGCAAGTTGTTAGCGTCTGAACTTCACACAAATGACTCAATTACCCAAGATGAAGTTGAACCAAATGATTCAGAAGGTCATTTCGATGCTATCCAAAAGCCGCAATCAGCGGCTACCATTATAGTGGATCTTGAAGGGGTTCATAATCGCGTCAAGGAATGCATTAAAAGCCTTCAAGCGCACACTTTCGAGTCCCATGAAGTAATCCTTGTCAACCGCGGGGCTTCGAAAGGCATTCACAAATGGGCGCAAGAACTCGTTAAGAATAACGACCATTATCAGATCATTGAGTGTAATTCACAGACAGTGTGGGCCGAGTCCGTCAATCAGGCAATCCAAAAAGCCCATGGTGAAATGATTATTCTAATTCACAATGATATTGTCGTACCGAAAGGCTGGCTTAGAGCGTTTAGAACCTGCTTCAACCTTATTCCCGATATCGGCCTTGTAGGCCCTATGACCAACGAAACATCTGGCATCCAACAGATGATTTTTCCCGACGAATCTGAGCGGGTACTGTTCGAATCTGCCGCCGAAGCTTTTTATCAAGAAAACCAATACAGACGCGTATCTACAAGTAAGTTATCTGATTTTTGCCTGGCCTTTCATCGTAAATTGCTGGAAAAAATCGGATATCTGGATGATCAATTTGCTTCAAGGCAAATCGCTGTTGAAGAATTTTGCAGCCGGGTGGCTCGTGCGGGATATCAGAATTTAATCGCCGCTGATACCTATGTCTACCATTACAACCGTCATAAAGCCAAAAAAAGCGCACCCTTAGCCACCAAATTAGGCATTGAAGACAGGAAAAAGTTAAAAGCAAAATTAAATCGAAGTGAAGGCCGCAACCACCACCATAATCATTCACAAACTGCCCACATATTAGCGCATGCCAAGACCCTTAACGCTAAAGGCGACTTAAATCAAGCTATCGAGATATTGTTAGGTGGGATCGGAATTATACCGGATGACGATCAGCTTTATCTCTCTCTTGCAGAGATTTTAGTGGCCGCAAAAAGATTCCAGGATGCAAAAGATACGTTAGCTGAAATGCCCTCAGTCGATAATGTTCAACATATACGCAAGGCTGAATTGCTGGGGTACGCTGAAGAAGGATTGGGCAATTTTGAAGCGGCACTCACACAAGTCGAACGGGTGCTCACGGCGAAACCAAATGCAGCAACCGCCTTAAACCTAAAAGGAATGTTAGCCTTTAGAAACCGAGATCCGAAATCTGCAGAACAATTTTTTCGTGAAGCTTTAGCATCTGATCCCGGCTACGGAGAGCCTTATACAAATTTAGGAATCTTAAAATTGGCGGAAGAAAAGGCAGAAGCTGCGTTGAAGCTTTTTGAGAAAGGTTTCATTCTTACACCTTTTGATTTTGATATTGCGACGAATTACCATTCTTTAATCGGCCAATTAGATGATTATCAAAGAGCCGAGAGTCTCTCCCGCGAAGCATCAGCACTCTATCCGTATAACCAAAAGATAAAATACCTGCTCATCGATTGTCTCGTGCAATTGGGCAAGTATGATGAAGCCATGGCAGAAATCGAAGCCGCGATTGTTAAATTTGGAGTTGAAGATGGCATTCTTTCAGCGGCCTTAAAGATAAGGCAAAGACTGGATGACTCTAAAATGCAAGAAAAATCCGATCATCTTGCTGTATCCTTGTGCATGATTGTAAAAAACGAAGAAAAGTATCTCGCACAATGCCTCGCCAGCGTGAAGCCAATAGTTGACGAGATGATCGTTGTGGACACCGGATCATCTGACAAAACTAAGGATATTGCGCGCGCCTTTGGGGCAAAAGTATATGATCATGAGTGGCGTGACGATTTTGCTGAGGCCCGAAATTTTTCTATTCGCAAGGCAAACGGCCACTGGATTTTCATAATGGACGCTGACGAGGTTATATCGCCGCAGGATTACAATCAATTTTTAAAAATTGTCGGCAAAGAGCCCAAAACAGCAGTCGCCTATTCATTTAATACCCGTAATTACAACAGGCTTGCCAATATGATTGGCTGGACGCCTAACGACGGACGGTATCCAGACGAGGAAGCTGTTTCTGGGTGGCTACCCAGTTCTAAAGTCAGATTGTTTTCTGGTAAAGATCAGATCCGGTTTGAAGGTGCGGTTCACGAAATGGTTGATCCCGTCATAAAGCGGAACGGAATAAAGGTTAAACAATGTCATATTCCCATTCATCACTACGGACGGCTCAATAAAGATGATGTAAATCGCAAAGATGAGGTCTATTTTGAAATCGGAAAGAAGAAATTAGAAGACATGGGCGACGATATCAATGCCATTCGGGAGCTGGCCATTCAGGCCACGAATATGGAAAAAAATGCAGAAGCCTTAAAATTATGGGAAAAATTGTTATCCCTAAATCTAAACCCAAGATCGGTTTCAGAAACCTATATTAATATGGGAACGATACACAACCGGATGGGTACTTTCCAATACGCTCTTGAGGCTGCGAAAAAGGCCGTTGAG
>JASFJF010000329.1:0-5029 GCA_050122255.1 Desulfobacterales bacterium | reverse complement strand
CTAAGGAGGTTCTTATGGCATCTACGAAGGTTATGGATATCATTGAACCGATTGACGGGCTAACGGGTAACCGGCTCAACCTATATGGTTTAACCATTTTGAAAGACGATCGTAGTACCTGGTGATCGCCTCTTCTGTTGAAATCTGGACAATACCATGATTCATGAAATTCCAACCGCCGGCATTATCCTGGCGGCCGGAGCGTCGACACGATTCGGTCAGCCCAAGCAGCTGTTGCAGCTAAACAAAAGATGCCTGCTAGAATGGGTTTTGCAGGCCGCCATAAACGCCAGACTCAAGCGAATTATTCTGGTTCTGGGATATGCCCATCGACAAATTCAGCAGGCGCTTGGTAAAAAATTAAACCATCCCAAGCTTCAAATAAAAATCAATCCGCACTACAAAGACGGCCAAAGCGGCTCCTTGCAGACCGGTTTGTCATGTGTTAAAGATACCTATCCGGCTGCCATGTTTTTGCTCGCCGACCAGCCCCTGGTCGATGCCGCTACTCTTAATATCCTGCTGGAACGGTTTTGGTCTTCCCCTAAAAATATTTGCGTCCCTTCATTTGCCGGCAGAAGCGGAAACCCATGCATCTTCAGCAGCTATTTTTATCCCCAAATCATGCAAATTGGCGGTGATATCGGCGCCCGCCGGATCATCCAATCGAATCCTGAACAAGTGCAGGAAGTTCAGCTTCAAAATCCGCATATCTTTTGGGATGTTGATACGCCGGCAGACCTGCTAAAAATCAAAGAACTCTTCTAAAATTATATCACCTTCTTAAAATTAATATATCGAGTAGTTAAATATGTTATCTAATGCATCAAACTAGGTATTAACAGGGCAAGGTGTGGAAAAAGGATCAACATAATAATGCTAATGAAGCAAGCAATTAGGAAAAAACTGACGCTTTTGAAAATTGTGGCCAACTTGATGTCCGGTGCCAGCGCCTTGACGACGTAAATATTGACCCCCACCGGAGGTGTAATCGCGCCCATGGTCGTGACCATGGTCAGCAAGATTGAGTACCAGATGGGATTGAAATTTAATGCCATACCCAGCGGAAAAAAAATAGGGATGGTTAAAACCAAAAACCCCAATGAATCCATAAAACAGCCGCCGATTAAATAGATCAGCAAAACAATGACCAGAATCGCATATGGTGAAACAGGCAACCCGGCAGCAAAATCAGCAATAACAAAAGGTAGCCGGGTGACGGCTAAAAAGCGGCCAAAAATGATGGCACCCGTCACCAGCATGAATACCATACAGGATATCCGGAGTGTATTTTCAAAGGAATGGATGAGGCCTTTCCATGTCAGCCTGCGCGCTAACATAGAAACGATAAACGTGAAAAAAACACCGACAGCACCGGCTTCGGTGGGTGTAAAAAAACCGATGTACAGTCCGCCGATGACCAGCACAAAAATGGTGATGGCTTCGATAACGCCAAGCAGTGATTTCAATTTTTCTGTAAAAGGGGTTTTGGGCCCCGCCGGGCCAAAATTTGGATAAATGCGGCACAGCAAAAAAATGGTGATTACAAACATCAACCCCAATACGATGGCCGGTAGTATCCCGGCCAGAAAAAGCTCGACGATGGATTGTTCGGTTTGAAGACCGATAATGATCAGCACGACACTGGGCGGCATGACGGTACCAAGCGTTCCGCCGGTGACCACCGTACCGCTGCTCAAACGCGTATCATAATTATATTTTTGCATCTGCGGCAAGGCGACCGCGCCCATGGTTGCGGCTGTCGCTGTATTTGAACCGCAAATGGCGGCAAACAATTCATCGGCGCCTATTGTGGCAATTGCAAGCCCCCCGCGCCAATGACCCATCCATTTATAAGCTGCATCGTAAAGCCTCTCTGCAATGCCGGCATTGAAAGCCAGATATCCCATTAAGATAAACAGCGGAATAACCGTCAGACCATATTTGGAAAATGTGCTCCACAAGTCAGCGGCAATCATGTTGAGGGCAGCACCAAAAGACACCACATATGCAAAACCGCAAAATCCCACCACAGCCATGGCAAAACCCACCGGCATGCCAAAGACAAACAGAACCACCAATAAAACCATGATTCCGATAATACCAATAATTGATGGTTCCATCTATTGAGCGCCTTTGCAGCCAATGACTAATTTTAAAAATTCAATCAGCAATACCAAAGCCAGCAAACAACAGCCGATACCCACACCATAGGTAAACGGGTAGTAGATGATTCGTAGCGTCTCGGTAACCTCTCCAGTCTGCCACAGCGTTCTTGCCAATTTATTTATTTGCCAGCCGGCAATTGAAAAAAAGACCATGCATATCAGACAATTGAATCCCTGTAGAATCAGTTGCCTTCTTTGTGAAAACTGGCTCACGAGAACATCAACGGCAATATGCGCTTTTTTGAGCTGGGTGTAGCCCAGTGCCAGTGCGGTTACTAAGGCACCAAAATAGCCCATTAATTCATAGGTGCCTTTGATGGGGCTCCAAAAGAGCCGTGAAAATATATTCAGACAGGTCATCAAAATCATGGCCGCCAAGAAAATCCCCGCCAAAACAATCATGATGCGATTCAAAATCGTGCTGATCTTTTCTATGACAGTCATGGTGAATACCCGTAAATGCGGACATAAATGCGCATTGCATCAATAAGGTAGAAACGGATTGCGGTCCGTCATGAACCGCAATCCGTCAGAATTTAAATGACGAGCGACGAAGTGCTATTTTGATTTTTCTGCGATCATGCGTTTAAGATCATCGACGATCGCCTGGGCGGGAAAACCCTTTGCGCTACTATCCGTGACCCACTTGGAGGTCAAAAATTCAAGCGTGCGATTCCAGGCAGCCTTCTCCTCTTTTGTTAATTCAATAACTTCAACATTTTGTGTACTTTTAGACCACTCGACCGCTGTTTTGACATGATCGTCCATATAATTTCCGGTCCATTTGGCCTGCTCGATTCTTAGATCGTCTAATACTTTTTGAACATCTTTTGGCAATGAATTCCATTTATCCATATTCATGACAACTGCAAATGGATAGATAACCGTGTCGGTAAGGGTAATATATTTGCAGGTTTCGGCGAATTTAAAGTCTTTCATGACCTCAAGAGAAGAATACAGTCCCTTAACGACACCTTTTTGCAGCGCTTCAACGGTGGCCGGCATCGGCATGCCGACCGGATTTGCCCCCCAGGCCTCCAGTATCTTGGCGGCACCGCCCGAGGCCCTCAAATCCAATCCCTTGATATCATTTAGAGTCCGCACTGGAACTTTGGACATAATGTTGGTCGGGGCGGTCGTGAACATCGTCAAAACTTTAACTTTGGCAAATTCGTCCGGTTGGTATTTTGCATACAAATCATACAGCACCAGACTGCCGACCGTGGCATTGGGTATCTCTAAAGGTAAACTGGTGGCATTGGTAACAATAAAGCGTCCCGGCTGATAGGCCATGCACAGACAACCGATATCGGCCTGGCCAGCGATGACGCCATCCATCATATTTTTCGCTCCGAGCAAGGTGCCACCGGGGAAGGTATCAATCAGGACCTTTCCGCCGGTGCGTTTTTCAACCTCTGTCTTCCACCTTTCCATCTGAACGCACGGAAACGTGGGTGCCGGTGGGAAATTTGCATATGTCAGTTTCACCGTTTCTGCGAGAGATGGCGCAGGTGCCATTACCGACAGAAATAGGGTTGCTGCAAAAATCCAAAATAGAAACCATCCGAATTTTTTCATTTGAAGCCTCCTTTTTTGGGGGTTTAGACGCTCTTGTTTTGTTACAATTGAATCCCTATTCTTCAATGATGCATTCAGCGGCATCGTCGTCGCCGACTTCCTGTCCGCACAGATCCAGACCTTTTTTCTCCCTGATGGCCGCCAGAACCCGTTCGGGCGTAATCGGCAAATCCTTGATACGCACGCCGACGGCATCGTAAATGGCATTGGCGATCGCCGGTGCGGTGGGCACGCAACCCGGCTCACCAATACCCTTGGCGCCAAACGGTCCGTCTTCGTCGTAGGTCTCGAGCACCGGCGCTTTGATTGGCACGACATCTTTGGCCGTCAAAATTTTGTAGTCCCTGAAATTCGGGTTCATGTTCTGCCCTTTGTCGGAAATGACCTGCTCGGTCAGAGCGTAGCCGATGCCCATCATCACACCGCCGTACACCTGGCCCTCGAGCAGCAGCGGATTAATCGCTTTTCCGACGTCGTGAGCGGCAACGTACTGCAATATACTGACCTTGCCGGTTTCTTCATCCACTTTGACCCGGACCCCGTGCGTGCCGAACGTATACGTCATTGACATGTTGCCCCGGAAGTCTTTGCCCATATTTTCATTGGCCGGATCATAAAAGTGCTCTGCCATCAGCATCTGTCCGCCATGGCTAAAATGGGCTTTACGCAGAACCTTTCCAATCGGCATTTTTTTCTCAGGATCATCCTGATGAACGATAAGCCGGCCCTGAAGACTTAATTTCTCCAGCGGTGACTCCAGCAGCTTGGCCCCCATTTCCAGAATACGGGCTTTGATCTTGCGGGCAGCGCCAAGGGCGGCGTTTCCGGCAATAAAGGTGGTCCGGCTGGCGTGCGAGCCTACGTCCCAGGGGCAGACATCAGTATCGGTGTGGATCACATGGATATCTTCTACTTGAACACCGAGTTCTTCGGCAACGATTTGCGCAATAACGGTATCAGAGCCCTGCCCCATATCCGTGGCACCGGTGAAAAGGTCGATTTTACCGAAATCATCGACCTTGATGATCGTGCCGCAACCGTCAGATTTATACACCCGAGCACCGCCACCCACGTGAATCAAAGAGGCCATTCCGATGCCTTCGCCGGCCTTTTTGGGTCGTTCCCAATCCAGTTTTTCTTTGACAGCTTGCATGCAGTCGCTCAGGCCGCAGGTGGTAATGCGAAGCCCCTGGGTGGACACATCACCGGGTTGATTGGCATTGATACGACGAAAATCGACCGGATCGATGCCGGCAACCTCGGCCAGCATGTCGATCGTGCTT
>JASFJF010000328.1:0-5038 GCA_050122255.1 Desulfobacterales bacterium | reverse complement strand
TTAATTTCATCCGATTTTGCGAAAAATGCTTCTTCAGATCCCCCCTTTTCCATAAGAAATTTAACGCTGATTGGTTTTCTGGCCATAACTTCCTCCTTTAATTGAATTTTGCTTTAAACTAAAAATCAAAATACGTTATCCACTGTTGAATCTAAAAAGCGCTCATAAATATTGAATTTGATAGCACTCCGTTTCCTAATGTCAACATCAATTTAAATCGAGAATTTAAATCGAGATTATTGTTTTAGCAAGCGGCTTTAAAACTTTTCACGCTTTCCACGCTTTCCACGCCGCCCATGCGATGCATGCCCAACCTGCTATAAAAGCCAATCCGCCGAAAGGTGCCATCATGCCCAGCCGCTTTCAAATTCAATTTTAAGTTTGCACTAATTTTCATGCAAAGTATGAATTTAGATAAAAGATCGCACAAAGCTAAAATAAAAGAAGGCAGGGCCATAGCTGACCCCGCGCTTCTTGGTACAGCATAAGATTAGATATTGACCAGTGCCAGAATCTCTTTTTCTTTCTCGATTACCTGATATTTAAGTTCTTCGATTTCACGCGTCAATTCAGCAACAAATTCCGGATCTTTGATGGCGCTTAAATTTATTTTTACATTGTAGATGGCTGCCATGGCTGCCGTGCGCGCTGCCAGGACGGCCACGGCGCCATCGGAAGCGGCGTTGGGGTTTCCGTCTCTGATGGCCCGGGCGGACAGATCCATTATATGAAATGCGTCCCGGGCAACACCCAGCGGGACCGTTGCAGCGGTTTTAAATGCTTGCTGGATTGCGCTGGAGCGCTGTTTTTTGTCTTCGTCTGTGCTTTTTGGCAATTTAAAAGCCGCCAGCACTTGATGATAGGCCTGCGCATCGTTTTCAATATCGTTTGCCAGTTTTTCGCGCAGATCCGCTGCACCCTTTGCAATTTTTTGCATGTCCTCTTCAACTGCGTGAAATTGCTCGCGGCCGATGGTTAAATTGGCCACCATTTCTGTCAGGCTGGCTGCCAGGGCGGCATTGAGGGCTGCGACACAACCCCCTCCAGGCAGGGGTTCTGCCGAAGCCGTCTGCTCTAAAAATTTGCTTATGGTCAGGTCTTTTAGCAATGGATAATGCCTCCATTCTCTGTGTCATACACCAGGTTGCCCTGTTTGATTACTTTTTCGACAGTGCTCACCGCCAGGTGGTATGGAATATAAGTGTAGGATGGAAATTCTAAAACGATCACATCGCCTTTCTTGCCGGTATCGATGCTGCCGATTTGATTTGCCCGGTCAAGAGCGGCGGCAGCATTAATGGTCAGGGCACTGACAGCTTCTTCCGTGGACATTTTCATATAAAGAGTTGCCAGTGCAAACACCAGCGGGATGGATTCGGTAAAGCTGCTTCCCGGGTTAAAATCGGTGGCCAGTGCCACGGCGCAACCCGCATCGATTATGTTGCGGGCATCGGCATAGGATTCCTTGAGACTGAAGGCCGTGGCCGGAAGCAGGGTTGCCACCACCCCGGCGGCCGCCATATTTTTGATGCCTCGGTCGGAAGCATGCAGCAGATGATCTGCCGAGACGGCCCCGAGCTCTGCGGCCAGCTCGGCGCCGCCCAGTTGTACGATTTCATCTGCATGCAGTTTTAATTTCAGCCCCAGCTCCTTCGCCCGCGATAGCAGACGGCGGGATTGGCCGACCGAAAAAACGTCTTTTTCACAGAAAACATCGCAGAATTCCGCCAGCTGCTGCTCGGTGACCCGGGGCAGTACATCTGAGATTAAAAAGTCGATAAAGGCGTCCTGTTTGCCTTTGTAATCCGGTGGGACCGCATGGGCACCTAAAAAAGTTGGTACCACATCCAGGTAGTGTATTTGATCCAGGCGCGCCAGAACATCCAGCTGCTTGATCTCGGTTTCACAGTTTAAGCCGTAGCCGCTTTTGCCCTCCACTGTGGTGACCCCAAACGACAGCATGGAATTGAGCCGCTTGATGCCGGCGTGCAATAATTCTTCGGCCGAAGCCTGCCGCGTGGCCTCTACTGTGCTGACGATGCCACCGCCGCGCTGCATAATCTGCATATAACTGTCGCCCCGTAGGCGCCAGGAAAATTCTTCGGGGCGGTAGCCACCGAACACCAGATGGGTGTGCGAATCCACAAAACCTGGCAGCACGGCCTTGCCCCGGGCATCGATGATATCAAATTCAGAAGGATCGACGTCGCCTTTTTTAAATTGCCTTTCGATATCCCTGTTCCGGCCGACGGCTTCGATGATCCCATTTATTATCAACACAGCCCCGTTTTTGATGATTTTCAGATCGGCCATCTCCGGGCCCTTTTTAGCGGCAAACCCGCTGCAGGTCACCAGCTCGGCCGCATTCTTTATAATCATGTTTCCATTCATTGCATTAGCGTTCCTTTTAACGCAAAGACACAGAGTTCGCAGAGAATTAAATTTTTTCATTTGCCACTGATACGCCGGCAAATGAAAAGGTTTGAATCTGCTTTCTCTACATTAAGTTATAGAATAGCTGCAATTGTTTGCCGTGTGGATCTTCTTGCTTAAAACTTGCCGGCAGGGCTTGAGGTTTATTTCTTTTCGGCCTCTCACCGAAAAGAAATAAGAAAATACCCTTTGCGCCCTCTGCGTCTTTGCGGTGAATGTAAAATTTAATCGGTCAACTCCAAACATTATTCCCAAATTCGGGATTCCAACACCTGATCTATGGAAAAATCCTCGAGCCCCAGATAATAGGCGGCCGTATCCATAAGCGCTTCCATGGGCACCAGCCCGACGATTTCGCTGCCGATCACTTTGATGCCGTAGCGGCGGGCTTCGACTTTGATCAATTCAAAAACGCTGTATATAGCGCTCTGCGTGTAATCGGTCATGTTCATCGATACCTGCACCAATTCGCGTTCCTTCAATTCAATGCCGATGGCCTTGCAGTATCTAAAGCCGCCACTGATGTGCCGAACCTTTTTGGCTATGGTGTTGGCGATTTCGATATTGTCGCTACCCAGGTTGACGTTATAGGCCACGAGCGGCATGCGGGCCCCCATAGCGGTCACGCCGGCGGTGGCGTGGATTTTAGCGGGACCATAATCCGGCTTCCACTCGGGCTGTTTTATCTTTGCAGCCATGCCCTCGTATTGGCCCTTGCGGATGCTGGCCAAATTTTGTCGTTCGGGACGGCTGGCCGAGCGCTCATACAGATAAATGGGCAGCGAATATTGTTGGGCCACTTCCCGGGCGACTTCTCTGGAAAACGCGATGGCATCTTCCATGCTGACGTTTAGAATTGGAATGAATGGAACCACGTCGATGGCCCCCATGCGCGGGTGTTGGCCCCGGTGATAATTCATATCGATAACTTCTATGGCGCAACTCATCGCGGCCATGACGGCGCTTTTCAACGCCTGCGGCTCTCCGACCACCGTAACCACCATCCGGTTGTGATCTTCATCTGTTTGATAGTCGAGAAGCCTGACCCCCTTTTGTCCGCGAAAGGGCTCCACGATTTTTTCGATATTCTTTGCATCACGGCCTTCGCTGAAATTAGGCACACATTCGATTATCTTCTTCATGCTGGACATATCAAGTCACCTTTTCTAAGTTCGAGGTTGATGCAAATATCAGGACTCGTATAAATCCGAATTCTTAAACTCGAAATTCTAAACAAAATCGAATTTCCAATTTTAATTCCACACGTTAGGCTTTTTCATCAAACTTTTCTGTGACCAGTTTCTCGACCATCTTGTTATCAGCAATGTAGGGAATCGTAATGTGGTCTGCACCCTTGCGCATTTCGTTATACCGGATGCTGGCGTCAATGGAATTTTCATTGCGCGCCCAGGCCCGCCGGGCCACACCTCCCATGACATCCCAGGGAATTGCGCGGCGGATGATGGCATCCACCCGTTCGCTACCGTCTAAAACCAGTCCAAAACCGCCGTTGATCGCATTGCCGATGCCCACGCCGCCGCCGTTGTGCAGGGCCACCAGGCTCATCCCCCGGGCGGCATTCCCGGCGTAGCAGTGAACCGCCATATCGGCGGTGATATTGCTGCCGTCTTTAATGTTGGCGGTTTCCCGGAAGGGCGAATCCGTACCGCCCGTATCGTGGTGGTCGCGGCCCAGCATTACCGGCCCGATTTCAGCGTCGCGGACCATTTTGTTGAACTTTAAAGCAATGTTCATGCGCCCCATGGCATCCTGATATAAGATCCGGGCCTTGGTGCCCACCACCAGCTTGTTTTCCTGAGCATCGCGAATCCAGAGGTAATTATCACGATCCTGAAATCGCCGTTCGGGATCAATGCATTCCATGGCGGCGCGGTCGGTTTTGGCCAGATCTTCCTGCTTTCCGCTCAGGCAAACCCATCGGAAGGGACCATAGCCGTGATCAAATAGAATCGGTCCCATAATGTCTTCGACATAGGATTGGAAGACGAACCCATCAATGGGATCTTTGCCGTTTTTGCAGATCTCACTGACGCCGGCATCGAAGACAGCTTTTAAAAAACTGTTGCCGTAGTCAAAGAAATAGGTGCCGCGATCCGCCAGGGTCTTGACGAGCTCATAATGGCGCCGCAAGGTGGCGTCGACCATTTCCTTGAATCCGGCATGACCGGAGCGCAGCAGTTCGGTGCGCTCCTCAAAGGAAATCCCCTGAGGGCAATAGCCGCCTTCATACACGGCATGGCAGGAGGTCTGATCCGATAACAGATCGATCTTGATGTTGTGATTGACGGCATATTCCAGCAGATCGACCACGTTGCCGTAAAAGGCAATCGCGATGCTCTTTTTTTGCTGTTGACATCGGGCAGCGACCTTGAACGCTTCAGCGGGTTCCTCGGTCACGCGATTCACCCACCCCTGCTCGCGGCGGGTTTCAATCCGGGAATGATCGACTTCGGCAATAATCCCCACCCCGTTGGCGATTTCAATGGCCTTGCCCTGGGCGCCGCTCATGCCTCCCAGGCCAGAAGTAACAAATAACCGCCCGGTCAAATCCTGGTCGGCCGGTATGCCGAGTTTATCCCGGCCG
>JASFJF010000327.1:0-5128 GCA_050122255.1 Desulfobacterales bacterium | reverse complement strand
CGTGAAAAAGGACGCGGTAAAATTTGCGTTCCTTTTTTTTGAGAACCTCGGAAGCATGCCATGCAATGGCTTCGCCTTCGCGATCCGGGTCAGGTGCCAGGTATATATCGGTGGCATCACCGGCAGCCTGTTTTAGGGATTTGATAACTTTTTGTTTACCGGGGATATTTTTGTATCGGGGTTTAAACCCGTTTTCGATATCGATCCCCATTTCTTTATTGGGTAGATCTTTGATGTGGCCGACGGTAGCCGCGACATTATAATCCTGTCCCAGATATTTTTTAATCGTTTTGACTTTCGTTGGCGACTCCACAATTACAAGTGGTTTGGTCACGGTCTCTCCTTGTGCTCGATTTGCCGTTTGATGGTTGCTCGTGCTTTGCAACCACACATGCAGCATCGCGCTGCGCAATAACTTCTACGAAATATGATTTACATCCTGCCGGCGCTTAAGATTTTGGTTCCATCACGGCAAACAGCTTACCGGGTAGTTGCCGAATCATTCCCTTGAGCTCTAATTGCAGCAGAAGGCTCAGCAATTTACCCGGCTCGATTTCTGTTTTGCGAACGATGGCATCGATATGCTGTGGATAGGGACCGAGTATTCTGTAAAGGTCCAATTCGTCCGGTGCAAGTGACGTCAGCCTTTCGGTGATCTTGTTTTCCCAAGATCTTTGCGGTTCGGGTCGATACGCTGTAAATGCTGTCAACTCCTCAAGGACATCCTGTGCATTTTCCACCAGTTTGGCGCCCTGTTTGATCAAGGTATGGGTGCCGGTGCTCTTGAATGAATGGATGCTTCCAGGGACGGCAAATACCTCACGATTTTGTTCTGCTGCCAGTCGCGCCGTGATCAGCGACCCGCTTTTGCGCGAAGCCTCAACGACAATTGTTCCCATACTCATTCCACTGATTATTCGATTGCGAATTGGAAAATTATGGGCCTCAGGCTTTGTGTTCAGCGTAAATTCTGATATGACAGCGCCCTGTTCCGATATTCGTTCAAACAGTCTCCGGTTTTCAGCCGGATAGATGATATTCAGTCCGCTCCCAAGAACGGCAACGGTTCTACCCTTACCGGCTAAAGCTCCTTGATGGGCGGCGGTATCAATACCCAGTGCCATTCCGCTTACGATCGTAATGCCAAAAGCGGTCAGGTCAGCACACAGGCTCTGGGTGGCTGAAACGCCGTATGCGGTTGCGTTGCGTGAGCCGACGACAGCAACGTTTTTAGCCGTACCCACCAGACTGCCGGAGACGTACAGAAGCGGCGGCGGATCCGGTATCTCTCTCAACAACGACGGATACGACCCATCTGCCAGGGTGACCACCGAGTAGCCTTTTTGAGCGACATGGTCCAGCTCCGCCTTGATCCACTGCGGAGCCTTAAAATTTAATATGGCAGCTGCCAATTGATTTGAGATGCCCTCGACCTTCAACAGGTCTTGCGGAGACTTCTCAAACACCTGTTGCGGAGACCCAAACCGTTTTATCAACCGCTTAAACAAGTGGTTGCCGACGCCGGGAACATTTTTAAGACCAAACCACGCTAATAGGTTTTCCATTTCGTTAAAAACCCCCTGTTATAAGGGGGGCAGCCGGTGCAAACACCTTTTCATTTATGCGATTAACCTAAGATCTGTTCATAACAATGTCGATTCGATATTCCGCTGTCTACTGGTTGACCAGAGAAAAGCGGGTTGCGCAGCCCAAGGAATCAGCTGTTTGTTTTCGGTTATTTCTTTTTGCCGCGTCCCTGCCAGGCCAGTAAAATGGGGCTTGCCACATATATCGAAGAATATGTTCCTACCAGAATGCCGATGATCAATGCAAAAGCAAAATCGTGAATGATGCCCCCCCCCAGAACAAAAAGCGTAATCACGACTACCAGGGTCGTCAACGAGGTCAAAATCGTTCTGCTGAGGGTTTCGTTGATCGATCGGTTGACAACAAAGTCCAGGGGTCTTTTGTGAAATTTTTTCAAGTTTTCACGGATACGGTCAAAAACAATGATGGTGTCGTTTAACGAATAGCCGACGATCGTCAGCAAAGCGGCGATAATTGGCAGCGTGAATTCTTTATCAAAAATAGAAAAGATGCCGACAGTAATGAAAACATCATGCATCAGCGCTACAATGGCCCCCATGGCGTATTTAAGCTCAAGAAACCAAAACACCACTAGCGTTACGAGCAGGGCTGCTCCTATCAGAAATGGGATGCTGACATTAAAAAGATCGAAAAGGTAGACCGCACCGATCAGCGCAGCGGCAACTACGCCGCTTAAAATCCATTTCAGTTCAAAGCGCCCGGATATGTAAATGGTTATAAACAGCAAGGCATAGAAAATGGCAAACAAGGCCTTTTCCCGCAGATCTTTGCCCACCTGGGGACCCACCATTTCTACCCGCCGAATTTCCACATCTTTGCCGGTCGATTCCTCCAGCGCTCTTCTCAAATCCGAACCAAAACCTTCTCCGCTGCCGTACGAGATCTCGGTTCGAATGAGAAATTCATTGTCAACTTCCTGGCCAAATTGCTGGACCGATGATTTCCCCAAACCGATTGTGTTGAGGCCAGTTTTTATCGTGTCGATTTGAACAGGTGTTTTAAATTTTATCTGGATCAGCGTGCCGCCGGCAAAATCAATGCCGAGCCTGGGGCCACCATGAAAAATCAACGATAAAATACTTATGGTCACGCAGGCAATCGATAGAATGAAGGCAATCTTTTTTTTACCAATAAAATCGATGTTGATATTAGGTTTGATAAACCGCATGAAGTCTTCTCTTTTGTACCTTGTTGGTATTTTGAATAGCTTCTATAAAGTGCTTAGCAGTCTGTAATTTAATGGTATCTCAATTTATCATCACTTTTCATACAAGATTGAGGTATGACGTTACGATAAGTCGCCATAACGGTCATTTTTCTTTATGCAAAACAGTTCCTCGTTAAATGCTGAGTGTCTTTACTTTGCGACCGCCCAAAATATAATCGAATATCAAACGCGACAGCACCAGTGCGGTGAACATGCTGGCAATCACGCCCAGGCTCAAGGTAACCGCAAATCCTTTGACCGGTCCGGTTCCGAATTGAAACAGCACGATGGCCGCAATCAAGGTGGTTACATTGGCGTCGAGAATCGTCAAGGTGGCACGATCAAAGCCGGCGTCAATTGCAGCTCTGGGTGTACGTCCCAATGCCAGTTCTTCACGGATGCGCTCAAATATGATCACATTGGCATCCACAGCCATACCGATCGTAAGGATGATACCGGCGATCCCGGGAAGTGTTAAAGTGGCACTGGCTGCAGCCAGCCCGGCGGCGATCAAAACAATATTCAGAATTAAGGCCAGATCAGCAATCACACCGGCAGCTTTGTAATACACAATCATGAACAGCACCACCAGGACCCCACCGATCAGCATGGAAATGAGGCCTTTGCGGATGGAGTCAGCCCCAAGTGATGGGCCCACTGTACGCTCCTCCAATATGTTAACCGGAGCCGGCAGGGCACCCGCTCGCAACACGATGGCCAAATCTTTTGCTTCTTCCAGGCTAAAATTTCCCGTGATGCGTGCCTGACCCCCGGCAATCTTTTCCTGAATAACGGGGGCTGAAGCCACTGTATTGTCAAGAACGATTGCCAGTCGCTTGTTCACATTTTCGCCGGTGATACGCTCAAAATCACGTGCGCCTTTTTTATCGAAATTAATGGACACAAAAGGGATGTTAAACTGATCAAAATCGACGCGTGCATTGGTCAGGTTAGCACCGGTGAGCAGCGTTCGCTTTCTCAGCAAGAAAGGCACTTTTGAAACTTGTCCGGTTTCAGCATCTGTTTCGACCTGATAGCGTATTTCCCTGCCGGGCGGGACCGTGCTCTTCTCAATCGCCCTGGCATCCTGGGTGTCATCCACCAGCTTAAACTCCAAAAGGGCGGTACGGCCGATTAAGTCTTTAGCGCGATCGGCGTCTTTAATCCCCGGAAGCTGTATTAATATCCGTCTTTGTCCCTGACGGCGGATATCGGGCTCAGCCACGCCAAATTGGTCGATGCGATTGCGGATGGTTTCCAGTGCCTGATCGACTGCCAGCTTTTCAACGTTTTCGGCCTCAGCCGGTGGCAGTTGCAGGATGATGCTGGTGGTGCCGCCTGATACTTTTTGGGTGCTTTTGAGCGGATCAAACTCGTCTTTGATAAGCGTGTTGAATTTTTCAGCTAATTGCGGATCCTGGGTGGAGGCAGCAATTTTGTTTCCCTCTATGCGATCCATGGAAACGCCGCGCAACCGTTCCTTTTTGAGCTGATCACGAATTTCCTGCATGATCCGTTCTACCTGTCCGTCCACGGCCTTGGCTGTGTCGACTTCCAACACCAAATGCATTCCTCCCTGCAGGTCGAGTCCCAGGTTGATTTGCTTATGCGGCCACAAACCGGGTTCAATAGTAGGAAGTACATAGATAACTGCTGCAACAATAACTGCAAAGGCTAAAATCAGTTTCCAAGAAAAGTTCTTCAATGCCGATATCCTCGTCCGTTCGGTGTTAACCGCTAACTCAACCCTATCAGCAATCAGCGTACAGAAGGCCCCGCTGCGGATAGCGTCATTCAGTGCGCCAAATAGACAAATGGTTGAATGGTTAAGCGCCTATTTCCGGTGCAGCGCTTAACGGTTCAACCATTAAAATTGTCTTCAATCGCATTCGAAATCGATCCACTGCGAGTGTTGCTATTATTTTTTTTGCGGTTGCGGCTGGGCAGAAGGCTGAACCATGGCAGATACATTGGAGCGCGCAACTTTAACTCTGACTTTGTCTGCTATTTCAAGCGTTAATGTCGTATCATCTATTCCGGTGATACGACCGTGCAAACCGCCGCTGGTAATCACACGGTCCCCCTTTTTTAAACTTGATATCATACTTCGGTGCTCTTTTTGTCTTTTTTGCTGGGGGCGGATCAGCAGAAAATAAAAGATAACAAACATCAGGATGATCGGGATAAACCCGCTAAACCCAGCTGCTCCCTCTCCGCCGGTTCCACCACCACCCATTGCATAAGCGATGTCAATCAAAACAATACCTCCTCTAAATGAGATACAACTCACTCAACTGGATTGATGTCTTCGAC
>JASFJF010000326.1:0-5145 GCA_050122255.1 Desulfobacterales bacterium | reverse complement strand
AGGGCAACATCCAATCCCCGGCACCAGTCTGCCCGTGTATCTGCGGCAAAGCCCCATGGATTAAATTGATATTCCAGGTTATTGAAGGTTTCCTGCAATTCTTCCGGGAACCGGGATTCCATCAGCACCAGGCTTTTGCGCATTTCGAGGATAAAATCCAGATGCTGGATGTGAAGCGGGCAAATACTTTCACAGGCTCTACAGGTTGTGCAGGACCAGATGACATCTTCGGTAATCGGCGACCCCTCTCGAACGATTGGCTCGATGGAATTTTTGTTTTCGGCCAGCTGGCCGATCAGTTCATCTTTCAAGTCCACCACAACGGCTTTGGGCGATAGCGGCTTGCCAGTCAAATCGGCGGGGCATTGCTCTTCACATCGGCCGCATTCGGTGCAGGCATAAAGGTTCAATACGTTATGCCAGTTGAGTTCATTAACCTTTCCCAGGCCAAAAGTGTCAATATTCTCATCTTCTAAATCGCTTTTCAGCATCGGTTTGGGGGTGTCCAAAGGCGCCAGAATGACATTCGGGATGGCCGCCAGGATATGAAGATGCTTGGAACCGGGAATATACACCAGAAAATATAAAATGGCTGCCAGATGAATATAGTAGGAGAACTCCAGCCCGATGAGCAATTGCTGCCGTGATAGATGTTGCAGCCCTAAAAATGTCGCCACGGGATAGGAAATTACGTAGTTGCTTTGAAGACCCTTCAGCGCTTCCGGGTGAAAGGCCATTCGAAAGACGTTGACTGAATAAAAGCTGACGATGATAATTGTCGTAAACAAAAGAATCAGCCGGGAGTCCAAACCATCGGTTAGATATTGGGGTTTGAACAGAAGCCGCCGGAAGACGCAATAGGCCAGTCCCACCAGTACCAGCAGGGCCAGGATGTCTGCCAGGAAGGCATAATATCCGTAGATAGCCGGGACCACGTGCGCGAAACTGAAACCGGGAAAGATCCCGGCGATCATTAACTCAATCGTATGCGGCAGTACGACGATAAAACCCAGAAAAATAAACGTGTGCGCTAAACCCGGAAACCGCTTCTCGCGCACTCTGGATTGTAACAGAATTTCCCTAAAGAAAATCTTTAGGCGTTCGGGTAAACGGTCCAAGCGGACCGGCTGTGAACCTTCCACGCGGGTCATTAACAGGATTAGGCGGCGAGAGCGCATAAAAAAAAACCCGAAGCTTGCCAGAAGCCCGAGCACAACAAGAACCGATTTAATGGAGAAATAAACGCTCATATAGTATCGTGCCCCAGAGATATTTTACAACACGATTATGCATGCTTCGCTGGCACTTTGAACATTATAGCGCCTGTCAGGAAATGACATGATCGGCATTGATTTTGTCAATCATATCTGGCCCGGCACAGCGGGTTCAGCTTACGTTAATTTATCCTCACCGACAACTCTTTTCAACTGACGGGTCAGGATGGGAACGATCTCGAATAAATCCGCTGCAATATAATAATCACAATTTTTGGTAATACTGGCTTCCGGATCCGTATTGATGCCGATGATCAATCCCGATGTCTTCATGCCAGCAAAATGCTGCACCGACCCGGAAATGCCGCAGGCAATATAGACTTTGGGACTCACGGTGGCCCCGGTTTGTCCAACCTGCATCGTGTGCGGCGCCCAGCCGGCATCGACCGCAGCCCTCGAGGCACCCACCGCAGCGCCCACAACGCGCGCACACTCGAAAAGAATCTCAAAGTTTTCCGGCTTTTCCATGCCCCGTCCGCCGGATATGATAATATCAGCCTCGGTGAGGTCGATGCCGCGATGCGCTTGTTGCTCCATTTCTTTTACTACCAAATCTTTGCTTTTGATATCGGTCTGAAAGGAAACGACTTCGGCCTCACACGCATCGGGTTTGGCCTCGATGGCATTGGGGCGAATGCCGAAAATAAAATGGTTTCCGCTGACGCTAATAGTGGCAATCGTCTTGCCGGAAAATTGAGATTTTTGAACCATGCGTTCGTTTAAATTTAAATCGACGCAATCCATTACAAGCGGGGCATCCAGGTAAGCGGCCACCCGAGGCAGAACATCTTTTCCCCGTGCGCTGGTGAGCCCGCACACCGTAGTGATGCCAAAGTGGTTCATGGCGGCGATGATCGCCCGGGCCCACTGGTCCGGGTTCCACTGCATAGTGCCATCAGGAGAGGTCACATCAATTATTTTTGCAATGCCGTATTGCTGAAGCTGTTCTTTGCAGGCATTTGCGTCAGCGTTCAATATCAGAGCAAACAGCTCACACCCCTGGCGGCGGGCAAGGGTGACCACACCGAAATTGGTTCTCTTAACGTTGCCGTCTTTTATTTCAATCAGAATACCAATTTTTTCCATGATCAATTTTTCTTTCAGCAAGCCAGGAGGATTAGACTCCAATCCATTTCTTTTCTTCAACTGGCAAACGGGCCATCAGGCAACAGGCTCAACCCGAAATGCATTATTGAGATAGCTTCTACAGAACTTTTGCCTCCTCTTTCAGCACCGCAATCAATTGCCGCACAGCCTCCTCCGGCGGCCCTTTGAGTTCCCTGGGTTGGCGCTGCTCGACAGCGGATTTCAATTCCAGAATCTCCGTACGCGCCACTGGCTTTTCAATTGGCAAGCTGTCCAGTTCTATCTGTTTGATTTCCTTTTTCTTAGCTTTGCGGATATCCATAAAAGTGGGGTATTTGGGTTTGTTCAAGCCCTTGCCGGCCCCGATGACGCACGGCAGCGGCATTTCCAGCAATTGCTTGACACCGGCCTCCAGTTCGCACTCTACGATGGCATTATTGCGATCAATTGAAAAAGCGACCACATTAGTGGCCACAGGCATATCCAGGGCGACTGCAAGTCTGAACATGGTCTGCATGCCCTCGCTGTCAATGGATTCCTTTCCGGTAAAAATGATATCCGCTTGACCATCCATTTCAATGGCTGCTTTCAGGGCCCGGGCCGTGAGGATGCTGTCGGGCCGATCATCGGTTTTGATCAAGATCGCCCGGTCTGCTCCCATAGCCAGGACGGATTGAAGGGTACTTCTGGCAGCTTGTTTACCAACGGTCACAGCAACCACCTCAGAACCTTCTGTCCGGGCCTTGAGGCGGGTACCTTCTTCAACAGCGTGCTCGTCATAGGGGTTGAGCAAGAAAGTCACACTTTCATCGATCTGATTGCTTCCCTTGATAGTAATCGTTGCCGCCGAATCGGGGACATGTTTGACACATACATAAATTTTCATTGGGGCACTTTTTAAATTATGCTTTAATGGATACAGGGTTCAGCTATCGGTCATCTGATTCAAGGTTTGAGGGTTCAGGGTTTAGGGTTTAGTTTTAAAAAGACAGAAGTCAGAGGTCAGAAAATAGAAAACAGAGGACTGAAGTCATATAGGCTGGGTCAATTTTCTTTTATTTCATCTGTCCTCTGTTATCTGACTTCTGTCTTCTGAATTTTACTGACGCCTGAACGCTGAAACTCGTTTCTAAATAATATGAATGGAGATTTGAGTCTTATTGGTTAACGGATAACCAAAAATCGCTCCATTGAGCCTTGGCTCTTAAAAGGGGTTGGTGAGAAGTGGTTTTAAAATATCAGATTGTGTTCGAGAGCAAGGCGTCCCGCGAATTGAAAACGGAGCGTACACGTCAGTACGTGAGTATTTCAATTCGCGGGATAACGCAGCTTTCGGACGCTAGATGGGTTTTAAAACCACTTCTAGCCGTTCACCGAGAAACTACTGTCTTCGTTGATTTCGCGATTGCGGGAAAAGAAACCCACATTGATGATTCGCCCGATATAGCGCAGCTTAAATTGATAGGGATCGCTATCATGATCGTGGCCCTTTTCGCAGGCGTCGATCAATTCGGCCATCATGGCGCCGACCACCAGCGCATTTTTATATTGATTGCCACTGGTACCGATGGCCATGTAGAAACCTTTCATGTCGGACTTGTCATAAATGGGAATCCAGTCGTCCGAGCAGTCATACAGGTCGCAGGTTCCACGGGGCTGATTGGGTATCTGCATGCTGGGCACCCGCTTGGCACAGCGGTAGGTTTGGGCTTTCCACTGGGCTTCGGTCAGCTGATTGTCCCGTCCGGTTCCGCCTTTGCCGGCGTAAAAATCGTCCGGATCGACCCATTCCTGCGGATCGCAATCCGGATCTTCACTGCCGATCAAAAACATGTTGCCGACTTCCGGGCGGTAATAGCAGGCAATGTCACCGTCAGAGGTGTGATAGCCGTCACCTAAGTAATTGTATCCTTCCGGAGACGGGCAGTGCATGACCTCGTGCCGCAGGGCCTTGGTTTTGATGTTGCAGCGCTCATAAACCCCTTCGGCCATCTGATTGACTTTGTATGAATGCGGGCCGGCGGCATTGACAACCACCGGTGCATCGATTTCGGTTCCGTCTTTAAGCGTTACGCCCAGCACTTGGTTGTCCTGACTTCTGACGGCGACGACCTCGGTGTTAAACATAAATTCAGCGCCCCTGGCTTCAGCCGCGCGCATGACGTTGTGGGTCGAAAGGGCCGGGTCGTTGACATAACCACCTTCGGGACAAAACAGTGCGCCCTCGAGCATTTTTTTCGGTTCATTAAAAAATTCAGGATCTTCGGGTCGTCGCACGGGCCAGTGTTCATGCATATCATAAACCGGGACCATTTCTTTGACCTTATCGTTGTCCCACTCTTCATAGGTAACACCAACCGAATCGTAGTGTTTTTTGACCTTGCGCCAGTCATGCCCCTGGGATTTGATTAAAATGGAGCCGGTGTTCATGTACTTGGCCAGGCCCTTTTCGTCGTTGACATGCTCGAGGTAATTTTTCCAATCCAGCCAGTATTTAAACCCCTCGTAAGCCATGGCCACACCATCTTCGGTGGAATAATGGGCGCGCACGATGGCGCAGGATGCAGCGGTTGAGCCTTCGCCTGCATCCGCCAGCTTGTCAATGTTCAAGGTCTTGTAGCCCATCTTGGTGAGTTCATAGGCGATAGGAACACCGATGACACCCGCTCCGATAATGATGGCATCGTATTTTTTCGTCATGATTGAAACCTCCTTGTATTGATTACGGATTTTGGATTATGGTTAAATTTCTACACTAAGTCAAATCAGGGATGAATTGCAAAGC
>JASFJF010000325.1:0-5161 GCA_050122255.1 Desulfobacterales bacterium | reverse complement strand
GAAATGGCGGAACTTCATCCCATAAGCCTTTGGTAAATTCCTGTACAATTGTTCGGGCCATCCATCGCTCCTATTATTTAAATTCACTCAGCTTTTCACCCAGCTGGGGTTTAATTTTTCCAAATATTTTTAAAGCATCATTTGTTGCAGAGCAAACCGCCCGGGACGTAATCGTAGCGCCGCTGATGGCATTGATGCTGCCGCCGTCAGCGGTGACGTTGACCGCATCTCCCAACGGCAACTCTCTGAACTGGGCCGCAAAGCTCGGATCGGTTTTGGCTTTGGCGCCCATTCCCGGCGTTTCAGCGTGTGTGGTCACCCCCACTCCCATGATCTGGTCGTTTGAGATGTCAATGCCGACCATCAACCCGACGTCGCCGCCATAGCCCTTACCGGATGTTTCAAAGGTGACCGCCCGCGGCTCGCCGTCGAATACGCCCACAAAGAAGGTTTGTTCGACATCATCGACCTTGAGTTGAAAACGATCGACAATGGGGTCGTTGGTCGCCCCTTCGAGAATAGACCGAATGGCCGGGCCCTTTACAAATTCAAGAACCTGGTTTTCAATGCGGTCTTTGGTGTTGTCGCGGATGGCGGCCAGCAACCCCCCGGATAAAGTGGCCAGAATTGTCAGTACAATCAGCATTTTTATCATTTCACGCATCTTACTCCACCTTTCCAAGTGCCTGGGGTCTGATTTTATCCAGCAGCGGGCTGATCAGATTAATGACCAGGATGGCCAGAATAACCCCGTCCACCCAGGCGCCGATATTACGAATCAAAACGGTCATAATGCCACCGGCAGCACCGTAAATGAGCATGGGAACGAAATTAACGGGTGAAGATGAGTCTTCGGTGGCCAGGAAAAAAGCACCGATTAAGGTAAAACCGGTCAACAGGTGAAAAGCCGGCGGGGCGTATTGGGCCGGGTTGAACAGGTTAAATATGGATGCCGTCAAATAAACCCCGGCCAGAAACGTAAGGGATATTTCCCAGCGGATAAAACCCCGTAGCATCAGATAAATGCCGCCAATCAACAGGCCCAGACCGAAGGTTGCGCCGGTTCCGCCCAGTTGTCGGCCCATTAGAAGATCGGTCAGGCTGAATGAATCCGCCGAGGCAGCGCCAAAATATTTTGTGGCCGCCAGTGGATAAATGGTGGCAAATTCCAGGTCGTAGTTTAACAGGGCGGCGTCAAAATCTAACAGGCTCCCCCAGGAGAGCATCATCATTGCCAGCGCCAGCGCAACCGGATGAAAGGCATTGCTGCCGATACCACCGAATATCTGTTTGCCGATAACGATCACGATAAAGGTACCCGTGGCGACCGCCCACCAGGGCATGGTGGCCGGAACGAGCATGGCAAACAACAGGCCCAGCCAGGCAGCGTTTCCATCGCCAATGGTAATGGTTCTTTTGGTCACCAGGTTAATGACCAGTTCCCAGACGATGGCTGTGGAAACCGACAGGCAGACCACACCCACTGCCGGCATGCCGTAATGGTACAGGCCCATTAAGAGCGCGGGCAAAGCAGCCAGGATGGTGTGATAACTGCGCTCGGTTACCGAACGACCGCTGTGAAAAAACGGAGCATGGGATACGATCAGTTTTTGCTGCCTCAGGGAATTTTGTTGCTCAAGGATGTCTTTTTTCTCAAGCATTCGCTGCCTCCGACGGTTTAGCGCGCTCCAGCTCGAATTTTGCCAACTTGATATATTGGAAAATGGGGATCTTGGACACGCACACATAGCTGCAAAGACCGCATTCGATACACGAATACAAATCGTTACTGTCAGCAGCCTCTTCATATTGGTTGGCTTCCAGAAATCTGACCAGCATGTTAACCTGAATTTTTGCCGGACAAATTCGGACACATTCACCGCAATTGATGCACGGGTAATCCGAAGCATAAGCGGCTTTACCCCGATCCACAACAATGACGGCATCCGTATCCGCCCCGACCGGATGATCCAGCGTATATATGGCTGAACCGGTCATAGGGCCACCGAGAATGATGCGATCGAACTCGTTGACTGTTTCACCGTAGGCCTCGAGGATGTATCGGATGGGTGTGCCGATGCAGGTTTCGAGAATTTTGCAGGTTCCATCCTTTTTTATAAAAGTTAACGTTTTGGCAGTCGGGATCTGCCCGGACTCGAATGCGCTGCCAATTGATATCACTGCTTCAGCACTGAAAAAACAAACGCCCAGATCCTCGCACGTCTGTCCGGCGGGCAATACCTGTCCGAGAACATCCTTCATCACCATGGGCGGCAGAGCTGACGGGTACTTGGTTTTCACCCCTGCGACGCGGGCGCCGATGTGACCATACCCCTGCACGGTTTCACCGGCCGTAAATAAGACGACATCCTGAACGTCGGTAACTTCTTTAAGTATATGGATGCCTTTTTTGAGATCCTTCATGCGGGATTGGGCTATATACTGGCTGGTATCAACCATCGGGTCGGGGTCAAGACCTCTGATGACAATCGTTTTGATATTGCCGTTTGATTTTGCAAGGGTTTCCAGAGGCGGCGCCCCGGGTGCACCCACCAGATAGTCGGATAGCAGTTCAAAAGACGGCGTTTGGATCTTATCCCGAAACGTCTCATCGATCGCTTCGCTGTCATCCCGTGCAATCGTGATGGCCACAAAATTTTTTCCAAAATCGCCCGTGTAGGGCGAAAGAGATGATATCCGGCCGCTGATCGGTGAAATCACGTAATGTTTTTCATCCGGATAAAGCGCTAATTTTTGCCCGGTCCTGACCGTACCCCCGATTTCCAGCGTTGACGGAATATTGTAGGGGTCAATGAGAGGGTGATACAAAGCGATGCTTTTGGGAGCTGGCAGCTTTTCGGTTTCCGGAAGGTGAGCAGGAAGAGTTTCATAACGAATTTGCGGTATCGACAAACCCAAGAATGCTTTTTTAATCATGTTTCAACCTTTTTCGGTATGCCCTATCTGGGTCTTATAATGCATGACAGCCGATACACTCAACCGGTCCGGCCTCAAAATCTTTATGGCACTCGATGCACTGTTCATGAAATGCGTCGCCCCGAGTAAGCATTTCCGTATCTTCAATATCAGATTCATCATGGCAGTCCAGGCATGTCTGACTTATCTCCACTTCTTCTGCCGGCGGCAAATGACACTGGCCACAGGCAATGAGAGCTGAGTCGTCTTCGGGGGGATGATGGTGGCAGTCAAAACACGCCAGCCCGTAACCTTCCACGGCTGTGTGAGCTTTATGATTGAACAGTACATTGCCTGCTGCAACAGTATACATCAACCGCAAAGGCTCATCGGGCGCTTTCAACGGAAAAGCGGCGTAACTGATCACTCCGATGATCAACAAACAAATGGCCACTGCCCCTGCCAGCTTCAACTCATTTTTTGAGAACATTTTATTTCCGTGTCTGTTTGGTGTTACTTGTTAAATGCTGCCGGAAGGCCATGCACCGACTACCATAATGCGGGCGCGCTTTCAAGATCTTTCTCCGTATCTTCGAGCCATCGCCTGAGCCGGAGACTACCATCGATTGATAATATCATGCCCTCTGCGCCGGGCTACCTCATCCTGGAGTTGGTGAAAACGCTGCCCGACGACGGTCATGACCTTGGACATGACTTTGTATCCCAGAAGGGCATCATCTTTGAACAATTGAAGCAGGCGGTCACGTGGGATTCGGACCGTTTTACAGCTGCGGGATGCGCAACGCGCTGAGAGGCGGTATTGATTCGGCGGCACCAGACTGGACCAGCCGAAGGGCATGCCCTCCGACAGGGTCGAGATGGTGTCTTCCGGCATTGCCGGGCCCTCGGGTGCATCCCAGATCAGGTTGACCTCGCCGTCAAGCACCAGCCAAAAATAGTCAGGGACTTCTCCGGCAGTAAAAATGGCCTCGCCACGCTTATATTTTGCGACCTCGCAACAATCCTGTATGGCCGTTAATTGATCGTCGTCCAGCTCGGAAAAAGCGTCAACATCTTCCAGAAAGTCGAGACTGACCATAAAAGCCCCCTTTTTAAATTTTAATCCTGTTCTTTCGCTACACTGCCTTGATCATGAGTTTGCACGATGAGGTCGCTGATATTTCATTCCGCGTTCAATTTAAAAAAAAACTCCCCGATGCCTCAATTATTTAGGACAAATTCTTCTTGAATGTCGCCTCCCAGAATATGCTTTTGAAATACAGCACGCATTTTCTCGGGGGTCATTTTCTGATAAATGACCGGCTCGCTGCTGCCGATTTCGACGGTGATATTGGTTTCATTTTGACAATGTCCAATACATCCGGCACTGGCAACTTCTATATCCTGCCGGTTGGCGCTGGAGATCTCATCAACCAGGGCGCTCATCACCTGGCGTGCTCCAGCGGCAATGCCGCAGGTCGACATATGAACGGTAATTTTAACCTTGGATACCGGAGAAACGGAGGCGGATTCCTGTAATTGATCAAAATGCTGGCTGGCAATGGTCGCCACATTTGTCATGAACATCAGCCCCATACGGGGATCTTTATCGAAGCATTCCAGTAGATGATCCTTGTTAATTTGTATGACTTTGCAGGCTTTGACGGCACTGTAGGCAGAGAGCGCGTATTTGAATGGCGGCACAAAACTTGACCAGCCCAGCGTCTGGCCGGCGGCGATCGAAAAAATGGTGTTTTGTTCTGAAGTGGGGCGACCCGGTAAATCAAATCGAAGGTGGACCTGCCCTTCGATAACCAGCCAGATGCGGTCGGCATCTTCACCTTCAGCGAACAGTTTTTCTTCATAAGCGTATTTCTTTTCCTGCCCGCCTTTCCTGGCTGCTTCCAACTGGTCCCGGCTGAATCCCTTGAAGATATCGACCTTTTCTAAAAATTCCAGACCACCCATAGGGTCCTCCTCAGGTGTTGTGTGCAACGTTTTCAAATAATTGTTACTTTGATCGCCTTTTTGAATTGTATATACTGTCTCTACTTTTAAGGGTTCAGCGTTCAGGGTTCAGAGGTTCCGGATTTAGCGGTTCTGTTCGATAGCATCTCGCTACAGGCACCTGGCCGCTGGCTTCTGGCAACTCTCTGACTGTCGGCTATCCATCATTAGCTATATGCCATTCGCCAGAAGAGAGTCGCAATGTTTTAAACCCGCAACTCAGAACCCTGAACCCCAG
>JASFJF010000324.1:0-5177 GCA_050122255.1 Desulfobacterales bacterium | reverse complement strand
AGGACATTTACTTTCTTAGTTTGACCTGGCGCCGGCCGGCTTTTCTGGCTTTTTTTACGAACCGATTTAGTGGATACCAAAAAAACATTCCGGCAGCTAAAGCAATCAATGTTGCCTCCCAGGAAACCATGAGTGCAACCGCGATGTAGATCACGGTGTGAACAACGACAACGATGATGGACACGCCCGTAGCATACGCCCGGGCTGTTTGGGCTGTTTCACTTCCCATGGCGACCGCAAGCCTACCGATTGGCTGGTTCAGATGGAATTCCCACCGGGCCAGCATAAATGCCCGCAGCATGTTCCGGCGCAATTTTGTTGTTAAATGCGCAACGGTGTATCCGACCTGCCTGTTGGCGAGCCACAAAAGCAGGCATTTCAGCAGCATGGTGGCCAGGATCAATATCAGCAGAAGTTCCAGAGTCGGAGTCAAACCAATGTAATCGAATATATCCCGTATCAGTTGCTCTGCTGCAGTAGCCTTTTTGCCTGCACTCACAGTTACAGCTTTGGTATCTCCGAGTGCGATAGCAAGCAGCGGCAAAATCGCCGACAGTCCTATACCCTCGGCGATGCCGGATAAAGTCAAGAGCGCCATCATCGCCGCGGCCTGCCATGGGTATTGACGAAAAATTTTTAATATAAAGCGCATTTTAAGTGAATATTGAATCCTTCCATTAAATAAATACTAAACTAGCCAGCAGAGACGGTTTGGGTCGTCGGACAAAAAGAGGCAAACGCCTGACCGATTCGTTCGATCTGCTCCGTACTATGGCCGGCGCTCACACTGCAGCGCAGCAGACATCCGCCGTCGGGCGTGGCCGGCGGTGTTACCAGATTAACATATACGCCGGATTCCAAAAGCCCCTTCCAAAGGGCGATGGCCTGGTCAATATTAGCTGCCCGTACAGCTACGACCGGGCTGGGTTCGGGCCCCAGCTGAAAGCCCAATTCCTGCAGCCTGCTATATAAATGGTGCGCATTATTCCACAGTTTGTGCCGCAGTTGGGGTTGTGCACTTAAAATTTTTAGAGCCTGTCGTGTTGAAGCAATGATTGAAGGCGATGAAGAAGCGGTAAAAATGTAAGGCCGTGCCGCCAGCGGAATCATTTCCATGGCGGGATGATTGCTGACGCAAAAACCACCGATGGCCCCTAAGCTTTTGCTGAAGGTCCCGACAACAAAATCGACACTGTCCGCTGCAGCGGCCTCCTCGGCCAGTCCGCGGCCATTGACGCCGAGCACCCCCAGCGAATGGGCTTCATCAACCAGAAGACAGGCATTATACTCTTTTTTGACGGCAGCAATCTCCGCTAATGGAGCACGGTCGCCCAGCATGCTGTAGATGCCTTCCACCACAATGAGTGTATTGTAGGTGCGTTTGCCGAGCCGCTGGAGTCGTTTCGCCAGATCCTCTGGATCATTGTGCCGAAATCGAATAATTTCAGCGCCGCTCAGACGGCAGCCATCATAGATACTGGCGTGACTGTCGGCATCGATCAACAAAATATCGCCCGTCCCGGTTAAAGCAGATAGCATCGCCAAGTTCGCAATGTAGCCAGTCGAAAAAACCATGCCATACTGGCAACCGAAAAAGTCGGCCAGCTCTTGCTCCAAGAGAACGTGATCGGAATAGCTGCCATTGGCCAATCTGGAGCCGGTCGTCCCGGTACCCTGCTCTCTAATGGCGCTTGAAGCGGCTTCGATGCAATCCGCATCAAACGTTAGGCCCAGGTAATTGTTCGTACCTGCCAGGATCACACGACGTCCGTTAATGATGGCCTCTGTGGGCGATATCACCTTTTCCATGACGACATTCGATCGAATGCCTCTGTCCACCAATGGCTGCCGTGCGGCCATAATTTGCTCAAATTTATCAAAAAGACTCATGCTTGCCATCCTCAGGTGATGAAATCATAAGGTGTCTGGAGTTTGGTCCTCGGTCTTTTGCTAACCACGAAAGAGCAAACATAAAATACACCCTACGGGACCACCAATTTTTGCAATTGTAAAACAAAATCCTTTACCGTACGGATATCCGGTAAAATGTTCAATGGAATGGATATATCATAATGATCTTCAACTTTTTCAAGTAATTTCATGACCTTTAGAGAATCAAACCCGAGGTCGGCCACAAAATCCGTTTCTTCTCCAAGTAAAGCACCGTCTTGAACGAAGGAATCCATAAGCTCACAGATCTGTTTTAAGAGTGTATCGTAATCCTGCATAGTGCCCATTTAACCAGATGTTGGACCGACAAAATTATCACGAAAGCTCAAAAGGCCGAAACCACGAAGAAAAAAATATTAATTTTCGTGATTATAAAATATCGTGTTTTGGTGATTATAAACGCATTTCATATAAACCATTAAAGTCCTAAGGTACGTCTAAGGCCCTCCTTGAGCGAAACTCGAGGTATCCAGCCGGTTTTGCGTGTGAGGGTCGTATTGTCACAAACCCAATTAGGATGCCGCAGCTCACGGAGTTTTCCGGGTGTCAGCATCGGGGCATATCCGAAAATTCGAGCCGCATTTAAATTCAGAGATGCAAGCGCCTTTAATACAATCAGTGGTACCCTTACAGTTCGCACCCGTTTGGCAGTCAACTGTTCAATCGTAGCGCTGATTTCCCGCAATGAATACCCATTGGGGTGTCCATCGTGCAGTTCGAACACATCATTTAATATATGTTCATTAAGCAAACACCTACGAATCGCTTCAGCCAGATCGTCAACATATAGCATCGAATAGCGAGCCCGTCCGGATTCCAGCTCAAATGCAAAACCGCGGGTCATCCAGCGCAACAACGGCAACATTTCCTTGTCGCCAGGCCCGTAGACGGGCGGCGGCCTCAGGGCTAACCATTGCATGTCCCCGACTTGATCGGCCAGCACGATCTCGGACTGCCGTTTGCTAGCGGTGTAATATGACAATTCGGGTGCGCGAGCTGCCAGCGATGATATCAACAAAAAACGCGGCAACGGATGCTGCTCAACTGCTGCACGCACCAACCGCGCCACGCCATCGACATTCGAACGGTCAAAATGCGCCTGCGTTGCTCCGCGAACAGCGCCCGCGCAATGCACCACGGCGTCAACGCCGCGTACCAAACGACCCAAGCTGTCAGAGTCTTCGAGCGCACCTTCGACCCAATGAATTTGACACCCGGCCAGACGGCTTCGATTTGATGTCGGTCGGGTCAGAGCCCGGAGTTTGTAACCTTTCGCCAGAAGCCGTCGAGCGACTCTGTCACCAATAAAACCGGTTGCTCCGGTCAGAGCTATTGTAGAATCCATGGAAACCGAATGGATTACCGTCGTTACAAGTTTACCGGCAATTATAAAACGTACCGCTACAATGGCACCGCCGCACACATTGCAGCGGCTGGCTGATCGATTATTCGGGCGTATCCAGTCATCATCGGTTGAAACCGGTTAAAGATGATGTTGGGCTTAAACAGCCTTTTTATTTTCAACACCGGCAAATAGTGCCGAGCCGGCCTCTTTTAATTGCTCCGCCCCCATACGTCTTAAAAATTCCTTGCGCGCTTTGGACCGCGACAATTTTCCGGAAGTGGTGCGGGGCAACGTATTACGAGGCACCAGGTCAATAAAGCATTCGATTCCGAGCTCCTGATGAATCAGGCGCTGCACGCGTTCCCGCAGCTCAGCGCGCTGGGAATCACTGGACACCCGGCATTGCACCATCATCACTGTTTTTTCCTTACCGTCCATTCCGGGAATCGAAAAGGCCGATGCATCGCCGGTTCTCACCTCTGGCTGTTGCTCGGCGGTAAACTCAAGATCCTGCGGCCAAATGTTGCGGCCATTGATAATAATCATATCTTTTTCGCGACCGGTAATAAAAAGGCCGTTTTTAGCAAAATAACCCAGGTCGCCGGTATTGAACCACCCGTCGGCGGTCAGCACTTCCTGGGTTAACTTCAAGTCGCCAAAATAGCCTGACATGAGGCTGGCGGCTTTTACGTATATGGTTCCAACGTGTCGTTCGGGCAGCGGACGACCGTCTTCATCTCGCACTTCCACTTTATAGTCCGGCATCGGAATGCCGCAATTGACAAAGCGGCTAGACCGAACAGCACTTTCGTTGCCATCGATTTTTGCCGGTAGAGCCTGGCGCTTATCGGAAAGATAATCGCCATCGATGAAATCGATGTCGAGCCCAACGTTTAGCGGGGCAAAACTGACGGCCAAAGAGCATTCCGCCATGCCATAGCAGGCACAAAATGCCTCCTTGTTAAAACCGCAGGGCTCTAAGATTTTGGCAAATTCAAACAAAGGCTCGGGTCTGATGGTTTCAGCGCCCACGCCGGCCATACGCCAGGCACTTAAGTCATATCTCTCGATATCATTTTCTCGCAATCGTTGCAGACACAGTTCATAGCCAAACGGCGGCGCTATAGAAATGGTGGCTCGATTCTCAGTCATGATTTTCAACCACAATCGCGGCCGCATCGCAAAATCCCGGGTGCTGAGGTAATCAACCGACATCTGAGCCGCCACCGGTACCAATACCAATCCCACCAGGCCCATATCGTGATAAAACGGCAGCCAGGACACACAGCGATCACCGGCTCTGATCTGGCCGCCGTACTCGATAATATTCGCCAAATTATTGAGCACTGCCTTCTGGGTGATCATCACGCCGCGAGGAAACCGAGTGCTCCCAGAGGTATACTGAATGTAAGCCAGCTCCTTGGGCCCCAACGGACTGAGCGGAATTGATGCTTTCGGCAGCTGGGCAAATGCATCGGATGTCCCACAAAAACGGAGTGGCAGTCCTTCCGCCGCTTCGGATAGGAATGGAAAAAAATCTTCTGTTGCCATCGCAACTGCAGCGCGGCAATTGAGTAGCAATCTACGCAGCTGATTTACATAGGATGTTCGTCCACCCATGTGAATCGATGCTGGCAGCGGTACCGGAATCAGACCGGCATATTGGCAGGCAAAGAAAAAACGAATAAAGTCAGGGTGCGTGTCGGCGACCAGAGCAACACGTGCGCCCCGCTCCAGGCCAAGACCGTTCAAGCGTTTGGCCAGCGACTGTGCATCATCACGAAGTTTTGAAAACGGCAGGACGGCAGACAATTTTCCGCGCCCGTCGTAGAAATTGTAACCGGTTTGACCCTGAGCCGCATAATCGAGCGCCTCAGGCAAA
>JASFJF010000323.1:0-5185 GCA_050122255.1 Desulfobacterales bacterium | reverse complement strand
GGAATGCAAACGATTTTTTCAACCTCCCAGTTCGGGTAAAATCGCCTCTGACCTGAAACCCACACAGCCATGGGGTAAATGATGCGATTAAACATGATCAAAGACTGCGCTGCCATAGGCCCTAAGAACTTCAACCCAAATGGACTGAGGCGCATCTCTTCCAAGCTTTCGCGCAAGCCAGTGGCCAGAAGAAGCCGCATCCATTCTGCTTGTTGAGGCCGCTTCTGCCGCCACCGCTGCCAGTATCGCCAGCGAACCAAGGGTGACATGGGCAGCCGCAAAAGCGCTGCCAGGCCAGCATCCAGGCGCGGGCTTATCCGACCGCCGGGGCAGCAAAGGTCACCGGGCTGCCGGACTTTGGTAGATCGCTTGTTGAGTATCAGACAGGGTTGACCCGCATAACGACCTTTTCCGGGATAGCGACCCAGCAGAAACAGTACCGCCGAAACCGATCGCCAATCGACATTATCAAGGTCAAACAAAGGCTTTAAACTGTTGGTTTCGTTCAGACGGACAATGATATGTTGCCTGCAGGCACGCGGCGTTTGCAGGAGTCTATCCATATTGTCTAGGTCCATGTGAATCACTGAAAGCCTGAATAGTATTAACGGTCAGCGTTGTTTAAAATTATTCATCCTTAACATGTTGACGGCAATCATTCAATTGCTTACAACTTAACCCGCCGGAACAGGGATCAGCTGTCAAAGTGCAAAGCAACACACAATCCGTAAATTTGAGAGATCATCGGATCATATTTATCCACAGATTACTCAGATTAATGCAAATTAAATCATTTTAGAAAAAAAAGAATAAGAGCAGAAAAACTTATGCAAATATTGGGTGACATTGGAGGAGCATCAGCAACAGGTTAGTGGTGTTTTGGGGACAGTCTATCAGGAAACTTTAAAAGGAGAGTTGTTTATCGTTTTAAACGTTAGAGAAAACGGATCGCTTTGAGCTGTCGTCATACCAACCCCTGGTCAAGCATAGCCTCCACAACCTTCACGAAGCCCGCGATGTTGGCACCATTGACATAGTTGCCCGGGGTTCCATATTGTTCGGCCGCAGCCAGACAGGTGCTATGGATATCTTTTATAATGATTTTTAGGCGCTGATCCACTTCTTCTCCCAGCCAGTTCAAACGCATGCTGTTTTGGACCAGTTCCAGACCGGAAACCGCCACCCCACCGGCATTGGCCGCTTTTCCCGAACCAAAAAGAACATTGCGTTCCTGAAAAATATCGATAGCCTCCGGTGTGCAGGGCATGCTGGCGCCTTCACATATGAGCTTAATATTGTTGTTGATCAGATTATACGCATCCTTATCGTTGATTTCGTTTTGAGTTGCGCAGGGAAATGCACAAACCGCCCGGTGGTTCCAAAGCGGGTTATGATCCAAGCTGTAATCGGCATCCGTGTAATCGGCAGACGTATATTTTTCAGCGTAATCCTTAATGCGACCCCGGCGAATGTTTTTTAGATGCTTGACATAGGCCAATTTGTCAAGGTCGATGCCGTCGGCATCAAAAATGAAACCGGAGGAATCCGACAGGGTAACCACTTTTGCGCCCAGTTCGACTAACTTTTCAGCCGTATGCTGCGCCACGTTCCCGGACCCGGATACCAGACAGGTTTGCTGCTCGAGGCTGATATTGCGCGTTGCCAACATTTCAGCCGCAAAATAGACGCAGCCATAACCGGCGGCCTGGGTTCGGATAAGACTGCCGCCCCAGTTGATGCCTTTACCGGTCAAGGCGCCGGTAAATTCGTTGCTCAACTTTTTAAACATGCCGAACAGATAACCAATTTCTCTGGCACCAACACCGATGTCGGGGGCAGGGATGTCAGTATTGGCACCGATGTGGTGAAATAGCTCGCTCATAAAACTCTGGCAAAACCGCATGACTTCGTTATCGGATTTGCCTTTGGGATCGAAATCAGAGCCGCTGGCACCTCCACCCAATGGCAGGGTGGTCAACGCATTCTTAAAGGTTTGTTCAAAAGCCAGAAACTTTAATATACTTTGATTGACCGACGGATGAAACCGTAATGCCCCTTTGTACGGTCCAATGGCACTGCTCATTTTGATGTTAAATCCACGGTTTACCTTAATGTTTCCCTGATCATCCAGCCAGGGAATCCGAAAGGTGGTGACGCGATCTGGCTCAACGATTCTCTCCAATATCGCCTCTTGCCGGTACTGGGCATTCTGGTCCAATACCGGTCGAACGCTTTCAATGACCTCCTGAACGGCCTGCTGAAATTCCGATTCATTGGGATCCCGTGCCCGAATGGTTTGAATAATGTCTGTCATCGATCCTCCAAAAAGGTGCGAAATGGATGGTTGTACGGATTCGTAAATAGGCGGCTTTTACGATAAATGTCAATACCCGATTAATCGCCGCCGACCCGATCAGCAAAACCCGTTTTTAATGCCTCGGGCGATGGTCGACCGGACGCTGCTTTTTCCCCGCGAAAGACTCAATCCTATTTCAAGAAATAGTTCGGGGCCGCACAGATGAACACTGCAAATGGTGTAAAACCAGGCAAAATCGGCCGTATGGACATTCAATGTGGGTAATTCCCCCACCATAGCGGGTGTTTTTCATATTTTTTCATTGGATCTTTGGAAGCCATCAAAAGTAAAATTATTTTTATTACATTTAAATTTAGATAGTTACTATTTAAAACGATTGAATGTGACATGTTGGCAAATTTTTTGCTTATCAAAAAATAGAGAAAAATAGAGTTATATCGATAATTTTCACCCGTTTAAACAAAAGGGAAGATCCAATTGGAAGAGGCCCCAAATGGTTAATCCAAAAACTTCCGACAAAAATGAGAGCGCCGAAGACAACGCTTTGCCGCCCACTTACTCCTTTGGGCTCAAAAATGATCTGTCCGAGCTGACAGTCCTGCGCCAGCACGTTAATAACTTTGGTCATATGGCAGGGCTGTCGCAAAACTGCCTGTTTGAGATCACCCTTTGTCTGGATGAATTGTTTACCAATATTGTTTCTTACGGATTCGATGACGATCGCCATCATTTAATCCAATTCACGCTTCAAATGGACAATGATGTGCTGGTTTTAGATGTTGAAGACGGTGGCATCCCCTTTAATCCGCTTTTAAATCAAGAACCCCGTGTCCCGATTGATCCGAAAAATATTAAAATCGGGGGGCTGGGAATTCATATTGTCAAAAAACTGACGAACGATATTTGCTATCAGCGAAACCGCGGCAAAAATCATTTAACCTTAAAAAAAACGATTACGCCCGGTGATTCACCGTTGGCAATTTAAATATCAGGGGTAAAAGCGAAAAAAGGATGTGATCCGGTGATCATATCCTTTTTTGCGATTTGATAGACCATGGTTACCGGCCTTTTAATCGGCGATAACCTCACGAATCAGGCGGGCCAGTTTTTCGGAATCGTGCCTGACGATGCTACCGGATGTATCGAGCAAATCGACTAAATAAAGTTTACGATCCTGCCAAAATTGCTGATCTTCAATAAATTCAACGAATTCGGCTTCCTGTTTTCGATATTCTGCTAAAATGCGATCTTGCGGTCTCGTGCGATTGCAGATGACGCTGTGAACTTTGCGGCCGATACCCTCCTCCAGCTTTTGAATAAAGTCGATGAGGGAATAGTTATGGGTTTCACCGAATTTTGTCATTATATTGACAATGTACACAATAGCGGCTTTTGTTTCTTGGACGGCTTTTTTGATCCCCGGGACGACTATGTTGGAAAGTATACTGGTAAATAGATCTCCGGGACCGATAATGATAAAATGCGCATCTTTGATGGCGTCGATGACCGGTGGATATGCTTTTATATCTCCGCTGTGATGCGGTACAAGGTATACATCCTTAATCTTAGAAGGTTGCCCGCCCCGGGGCACATCGATGGCGCTTTCACCGAATATTCGCGTACCGTCGGTTAATTCAGCAACCAGGGTCGCTCTATCGGTTGTCACCGGTAAAATAGCACCACGTACATTTAAAATTTCACCCAGGGCCTGGATGCCGGTCGGAAAACTGCCGGTATAACGTGAGAGCATGGTCAAAAGCATATTGCCGGCATTATGGCCTTTCAGGCGCTTGTCCTTGTCAAATCGCCTCAGAAGAAGGGTGCGCGCTATTTCACGCTGGGGCGATAGGGCCAGCAGGCACTTCAACACATCTCCAGGAGGCAAAATGCCAAGCTCATCCCGCAATCTACCGGTACTGCCGCCGCTGTCTACCATCGAGACAACAGAAGTGATGTCTATTTCATACAGATCTCTGAGACCCGATAGCAGAGCATATTGCCCGCTTCCGCCACCGATGGTTGTGACTTTTATTTTTGCCATAAGGTTGTATAGTAAATATTTTGATATGTTTTGGACCAATTTGAACAACAAAAGCAGTTGCTGGCAATATAGTATACTTAGTGGCCAAAATCAAAAATATTTGTATGAAGAAAAATTCGAATTTTGGTAGAATTCGACAAAGAGGAGACGTTTATGCAGGTATGGACCTTTACATTTTTTTTCTTGTCAGCTTTGTGCACCGTTGTCACAGCCGGTGACCAAGCTGACATGCTTGAAAGCATGCTGAACGGCGGTCATATTCTGATGATCCGGCATGCGCTGGCACCGGGTACCGGCGATCCGGCCAATTTTGAGATCGGCGATTGCTCCACCCAGCGCAACCTGGATGATCGCGGCCGGAATCAAGCCAGGGCCATGGGTGACTGGCTTCGCTCAAAGGGCATCACATCGGCCAGGGTATACTCGAGCCAGTGGTGTCGATGCCTTGAAACAGCCAAACTCCTTCAGATGGGTCCGGTAGCGGAACTGCCGGCATTGAATTCGTTTTATGAGTTGACCGAGAATCGTGAGCCCAATCTGAAAGCATTGAAAGAATTCATTGCAAAACAATCGCCCGACAGGAAATTAATAATTATGGTAACTCACCTGGTGACAATCTCCGCCATGGCGGATGAGGCTGTATCATCTGGAGAAGGGGTCCTTTTAAAACTTAATCCGGAGGCGCAATATGAGGTCATTGGTCGGGTTAATTTTGATGGGTAGATACGCGAAGGAAATTCAAAAGACGGATTCTTTAAAACTTTAGAACAATCCTTCCCCCTATTTGGTAGTTTTGCCCCCTCATTGATCTACCAATTTGCTCGTAT
>JASFJF010000322.1:0-5188 GCA_050122255.1 Desulfobacterales bacterium | reverse complement strand
GGAGTTCAAGGCGGTTCAAACCGGAGGCCCGTCGGGGGGCTGTATTCCCGAACAATTCCTGGATCTGGGCGTCGATTTTGATGAACTGGCCAAAGTCGGGTCCATCATGGGGTCCGGCGGCATGATTGTCATGGATCAGGACACCTGCATGGTGGATGTCGCCCGCTATTTCGTCGATTTTTTAAAAGACGAATCCTGCGGTCAATGCAATCCCTGCCGGGAGGGCCTTAAACAAATGCTGACGGTTTTAACCGATATCTGCGAAGGCCGCGGCAAAGACGGCGATATCGAAATGCTGGAAGAACTGGGCATGATGATGCAGAAATTTTCGCTTTGCGGGTTGGGCACCTCAGCCCCCAATCCGGTTTTAACCAATATTCTATATTTCCGCGAAGAATACGAGGCACATATACGTGATAAAAAATGCCCGGCCGGTGTCTGCAAACCTCTTTTTCATTATGAAATTGACGAAGAAAACTGCACCGGATGTCACGTGTGCTTTCGAAAATGTCCGCAGGAGGCCGTATCCGGCGAGAAGAAAGAATTGCACACCATTGATCAGGAAAAATGCATCAAGTGCAGTATCTGCTATGAGGCCTGTAAATTTAATGCAGTCAAAATTTGCTAAATCCAAGAAGGAAGACCAAACATGGTAACGTTTAAACTCAACGGTAAGACGGTACAGGGCGAAGAAGGCCAGTACATTCTTCAGGTCGCTGAAAAATATGGCATTGACATCCCGACCCTGTGCCATCACAAGGCCCTGGAACCGGCCGGCATGTGCCGCCTGTGTACGGTGGAATTGTTCGATGGGCGCAGAACCCGCTTTGTGACCGCCTGCAACTATCCCATCTGGGAGGGTATGGAAGTCAAAACAGACTCCGAAGCGGTTCACCAGGGGCGCAAGTTGATTGTGGAATTGCTGCTGGCCCGTTGTTCGGAAGTACCGATTTTAAAATATCTGGCCAAACAATACGAAATCGAGGAACCGCGGTTTGAGAAAGAAACCGATACCTGCATTCTTTGCGGGCTGTGCACCCGCACCTGTGAAAGGATGGGCGCCGATGCCATCATGCTGACCGAGAGGGGGCTTGATCTGAAAGTGGACACGCCCTTTCATGAGCAGACCGATCTCTGCATTGCCTGCGGCGCCTGTGCCTCCGTCTGTCCGACAGGGCACATTACGCTGGAAAAAATCAAAGCGCAGCACACCCGACGAAAAGCGAATCCCATTCCTTCTGAATATGAAATGGGTCTGAAGAGCCGCAAACCGGTTTATGTGCCCTATGCTCAGGCTGTACCCAACACGCCGGCTATCGACCGCGATGTTTGCGTTCACTTCAAAACCGGTGAGTGCAAGATCTGTGCTGATTTCTGCGGGGTAGACGCCATTGATCATAGCCAAAAAGATGAAATTATCGAACTCAACGTTGGCTCGATAATCCTGGCGCCGGGCTTTGAACCCTTTGATCCGTCACAGTTCGATGCCTACAACTATGCCCAGCACCCCAATGTCATCACCTCCATGGAGATGGAGCGCATTCTTTCCGCATCCGGCCCCACTGGGGGTCATCTTGTGCGTCCCTCAGACCACAGCGAGCCCAAAAAGATCGCCTGGTTTCAATGCGTGGGATCAAGAGATATGAACCGTTGTGATAATTCCCACTGTTCGTCGGTGTGCTGCATGTACGCCATCAAAGAAGCCGTCATTGCCAAAGAACATGCCGGCGATGATCTGGACTGCGCCATTTTTTACATGGACATGCGCACTCACGGAAAAGATTTTGAGCGCTTTTACAACAACGCCAAAGAAAAGCAAGGCGTCCGATTTCTGCGCAGCCGGGTGCATACCATCGATCCGGCCGGCGACTCCGGCGATTTATCTGTCCGCTATGTAACCGATGACGGTGAACTCAAGACGGATATTTTTGACATGATCGTCCTTTCGATCGGCTTGCAAACGCCTTCCGAAGTCGCAGAGCTCGCCCGGCGCCTGGACTTACAGCTCACCGATGGAAATTTTTGCAAAACACAGGACTTTAATCCGGTGGCCACTTCCAAGGAAGGTATTTTTGTCTGCGGCGCCTTCCAGGGCCCGAAAGACATACCCCAGTCGGTAGTGGATGCCAGTGCCGCTGCAACTGCAGCCGGTGAACTATTGAGCGCAGCCCGTCACACGGAAACCAAAACCCCTGAAATTGTTCCGGAAACAGACGTCACCAATGAGCGCCCGCGGGTTGGGGTGTTTGTTTGCCGCTGCGGCATCAACATCGCCGGGGTCGTGGATGTACCGGCTGTGGCCGAATATGCCGCCACCCTGCCCTACGTGGAATATACGAGCGACAACCTGTACTCCTGCTCTCAGGACACGCAGGAAACCATGGCCCAGATTATCAAACAGAAAAAATTAAATCGTGTTGTGGTGGCGGCCTGCACGCCTAAGACCCATGAGCCGCTGTTTCAGGAAACATTGCTCAACGCCGGCTTAAATAAATATCTGTTTGAGATGGCCAACATCCGCAATCAGGACTCCTGGGTGCATAAAAACAACCCAGAGCTGGCCACTAAAAAGGCCAAAGACTTGGTCCGCATGTCGGTTCACAAGGTGGCCTTGATGGCCCCACTGAAGGAAGCCGAACTCGAAATCAATCAAACCGCGATGGTGGTAGGCGGCGGCATCTCCGGTATGGCCGCAGCCCGCAGTCTGGCGCGTCAGGGATATGAAACGCACATCGTTGAAAAAGATACCGAACTGGGAGGGCAGGCCCGCAAGATCTGTCGTACGGCTTCTGGTGACAGTGTACCGGAAAAACTGGATGCGCTGATCAAAGACATCCAGAAAAATAAAAAAATTCATATTCATCTTGAGACCGAAATCAAGCAGGTAGAGGGGTTTGTCGGCAATTTCGAATCCACCCTGGCGGTCAACGGGAACGAAGATATTCTGCAACACGGGGTAGCCGTCATGGCCACCGGGGCATCACCGTATCAACCCGAAGAATACCTGTATGGTAAAGACCCAAGCATTCTGACCAGCCTGGAGCTTGATCGCAAATTTATTGAAAAGGACACTGCCCTGAAAAAATTAAACTCGGCTGTGTTTATCCAGTGTGTCGGCTCACGCGAGCCGCAGCGGCCGTATTGTTCACGGGTGTGTTGCACCCATTCAGTCGACAATGCGCTGGAACTTAAGAAACTGAACCCCGAGATGAATGTATTTGTGCTTTATCGGGAGATGCGCACTTATGGAGAGCGAGAGGATCTATACAAACAGGCGCGTGAAGCCGGTGTGGTTTTTATTCGTTTCGACCTGGAAAATAAACCCGAAGTAGTCAGCAAGGACGGCAAATTATTCGTCAAAGTCATCGATCATGTCATTGGCCGACCAGTGGAGATTGAAACCGATCTGATCAGCCTGGCGACTGCCATTCTGCCCAACAATGTCAGCGATTTAGCCACATTTTTCAAAGTTCCATTAAATGAAGACGGTTTCTTTGTAGAACGCCATGCCAAACTGGGGCCGGTTGAATTTGCCACCGACGGGGTATTTTTGTGCGGCATGGCCCATTATCCCAAACCCATCGATGAGTCCATCGCCCAGGGGCAGGCGGCCGCCTCCCAAGCCGTCGCATTGCTGGCGCGCAAGACCATTTTTACCAGCGGCACCATCGCCGAAACCGACCCCATGCTGTGCAGTGAATGCGGGGTTTGTGTATCGGTCTGCCCATATTCAGCGCCCTCTTTTACCGAAGAGGGACCCTTCGCCGGCAGAGCCCAAATCAATCCGGTGCTGTGCAAAGGGTGCGGTCTGTGTGTAGCTTCCTGCCGCTCCGGCGCAATTCATCTGAAGGGGTTTGACAACGATCAGATATTTGCGCAAATTTTTTCGTTAAGTGAAGCCGTATGAAAATAGAATCTATACAATCTGTGAGGATGGGCACTGGCGCTGAACATATGATAATCGCGGTACTGTCATTCAGCATCCAGCAGCCAGTAGCAAGCAGTTAGAAGCCAGAAAAAGGAGTCATAACATGTCCGATTGGGAGCCCAAAATTGTTGCCTTTTTGTGCAACTGGTGCAGCTATGGTGCTGCCGACCTGGCAGGTGTGGGGCGGATGGAGTATCCGTCCAACATCCGGGTCGTCCGTATCCCCTGTACCGGCAGAATGGATCCGAAGTTTTTCATGGCCGCTTTGCGCGAGGGCGCCGATGGTGTCTGGGTATCCGGGTGACATCCCGGCGAATGCCATTACCTGGAAGGTAATTACTATGCCCGACGTAAATTTGCCCTGTTTCAAAACCTGATGGAGCATATGGGAATTGAACCCGGCCGCCTGCAGTTTTCCTGGGTCTCCTCGGCGGAGGCCACCAAGTTTGTGCAAGTGGTCACCGACGTCACCCAGGCCATCAAAGCGCTGGGACCGAATGAAACTTTAGTCAAAACCATGCCAGAGGTCGCTTAAGATGTTAAGCTACATCGATAAAATCAAAGAAATCTCCAAACGGCTTTTGGAAGAAGGCCAGGTGGAAATGGTCATCGGGTTCCGCAAAGGGACCGTTCCGATGATGAATGAGCCCCATTTTGCAAAAACCCCCGAAGCGGTTGAGCACTTCGTCTGGGACAGCAATTGCGGTATCAATCTGTGCAATTATCTGACGAACCGTAACGAGAAAATCGGTATCCTGGCCAAAGGATGCGATTCCCGAAATATTGTGACGCATATCATTGAGAATAAAATCAAGCGCGATCAGCTGATCATCATCGGTGTGCCCTGCAAGGGGATGATCGATCGCCGTAAAATATCCGCCATGTTTGAGGCAGAAATCAGTGAGGTCAGTGAAGATGGCAATACGATCACCGTCAAAGGCGCGGATTTTGAAAAAACCATCGACAAAAAGGACGTGCTTCAGCAAAACTGCTCATTGTGTCATCACCGCAATCCGGTCATTCATGATGAACTGGTGGCCGATCTTGTGGAGGAGCAGCCAGATGTAGACCGCTACGCAGATGTGCGCGAAATCGAGGCCCTGCCACCACAGGAAAAAGCGGCCTACTTTGAGAGACTGCTTGAACCGTGTATCCGGTGCTACGCCTGCCGCAATGCCTGCCCGCTTTGTTATTGTCCGACCTGCTTTACCGATGAATCCCGGCCGCAATGGGTGGGCAAGGGCCAGGATCCCACGGATG
>JASFJF010000321.1:0-5202 GCA_050122255.1 Desulfobacterales bacterium | reverse complement strand
GAACGCAGCCGAGCTAGCTGCGGCCAAAAAACGGTTGCAACTGCATGACCGGTGGGGCGATAACGGCGGCGGCCGGTGGGGACTAACAATGGCCGATGTCACTGCGTTGCCGTTTGAAGATAGTCACTTTGATCTGGTCATTTGTGCAGAAGTTTTAGAGCACATCGCCGACGATCATCAGGCGGTCGGCGAGATCATTCGGGTTTTAAAACCGGGGCACAACCTGGCTGTCAGCGTACCGCGCTTCTGGCCCGAGCGCATCTGCTGGGCCCTTTCATCAGCGTACACGCAAACAGGTGATGGCCATATGCGCATATACCGCAAAAAAAAGCTAATTGCTTTACTCGAGAACTCTGGAATGCAATGCTGGGCCAGCCACTATGCCCATAGCTTGCACACTCCTTACTGGTGGCTGAAATGCCTGCTGGGTCCCGATCGATCAGATATGGCCACGGTAAATCTTTACCACCGTTTTCTGACCTGGGATATCATCAAACAACCGTATCTGGTGGCCTGGGTCGATAAATTGCTGAATCCAATTATGGGAAAGAGCTTAGTGGTTTATCTCCGGAAGAACGACCGATAGAAAAGTATTTTGAGCAATGCCAGAATTTATTTTATGTTCCGCTCCTGGAACACTGGCACGTTGAATGAGGGCACAAATACTTCCGGCAGCTCTTTAGCACTCCAATGCGCCAGAGTTGATTGAAATTGTGGGTTGTCGAGATGGTTTACATCCCAATCGAGTTGAAATTTCAATGGTTATTTACGTTGCAGCACACCCAGAGTTCTGACCTTGGATACGCAATTGAATTGACCACTGGAAAGCGCCAGATCGAAAATGCGGCGGGGCGCTTGACCGCCTTCAGCTGGATCCGCGAAGATATCATGGATCAACAGATAGCCCCCCGGCATGATATGAGGAGACCAGCAGGTATAATCACCAAGGACGGCTTCCATGGAGTGTCCCCCATCGATAAACACCATACTCAGCGGGGTGGCCCAGCATCGAGCCGCCACATCGGAACGACTAACCATGGCCACGACCGTATCGGCTATCCCGGCCTTTTCAATTGTTCTGCAAAATTCGCAGAATGTGTTGACCCGGTGCAGTTTGGGATCAAAAAGTTCGGGATCAAAATAGACCTGACCGGGCTGCTGTTCTTCAGAACCGCCGTGATGGTCGATTGAAAAGAGAACGCCGCTGTTTTGCTGGCAGGCCAGGCCGATGTAGATGGTTGATTTACCGCAATAGCTGCCGATCTCCAGGCAGGGCCCCAGATGACTGGCCTTTAGGGCGACATCGTATAGGCAGCGACCCTCATCTTCGTCCAGAAATCCTTTGGTTGCTGAAATTAGTTCTCGATCAATATTCATGATCACCCTTAGAGTTCATAGTTGCAGAGGCTAAAAACAGAAGACAGAGGACAGAGGACAGAAGCCATCAACCTTTGAACCCTGAACCTCTGAACATAGGACCCGGGAGCTAAGTTTTTCGATCATAGCTACTGACAAGGACTTCTCTGGGTTTGGCGCCGTCTGAGGGGCCGACGATGCCCTCTTTTTCCATCTTTTCGATGATGCGGGCCGCGCGATTGTAGCCGATGCGCAAATGGCGTTGAATCATGGAAATGGAGGCTTGCCCGTTCTTAGTGATAAGGGCCACCGCATCATCATAGCGTTCATCATACTCGTCATCGTCGGTTTCGCCGGGTTGGATGGCAGTCGCCTCGGTGACTTCTTCGACGTATTCCGGCTTTTCCTGGCCTCTTAAAAAAGCAGTAATTCGACTCAACTCATTTTCAGAAATATAGGCCCCATGAATACGCTGTAATTTTGCGGTCCCAGGCGGTAAAAACAGCATATCCCCGCTGCCGAGCAGATTTTCAGCGCCAACTGTATCGATGATGGTGCGCGAATCGGTTCGAGACGAAACCTGAAATGTCAGGCGCGTCGGAAAGTTTGCTTTGATAATGCCGGTTAAAACATCCACGGATGGACGTTGGGTGGCCAAAATCAAATGGATACCGGCAGCTCTGGCCATTTGCGCCAATCGCGTCAGGGCCACTTCAACGTCCCTGGAAGCAAGCATCATCAAGTCTGCAAGCTCGTCGATGACAATGACAATAAATGGTAATTTCTCGGGGGCTTCCTTGTCGGCAGACTTGGCGGCTTTGTCGACCTTATTGTTATACTGCTTGATATTGCGGGCCGTCATTTCCGAAAGAAGCTCATAACGGCGTTCCATTTCGCGCACCGCCCAGAAAAGCGCGTTGGTTGCTTTCTTTGGATTGGTAACCACCGGCGTAATCAAGTGAGGAATCCCATCGTAGCTGGACAGTTCAATGCGTTTGGGATCGACCATAATAATTTTGACTTCGCCCGGATTGGATTTGTAAAGCAGGCTGCAAATCATGGCATTTAAGGCCACGCTTTTACCCGTTCCGGTGGCCCCGGCAATCAAAAGATGGGGCATTTTTTCCAGTTCGGCCACAACCGGGTTGCCGACAATATCTTTTCCCAGGCACAGCGTTAGCTTGGATTTGGATTTTTCAAAAGCGCTGGATGCAATAATATCCTTGAATTTGACCACCTGGCGATCGGTATTGGGGACCTCAATGCCAATGACTGCCTTTCCCGGGATCGGCGCCACAATCCGAATGCTGGTGGCCCGCATGGCCAGTGCCAGATCATCCGTCAGGTTGACAATTTTGTTAATCTTAACCCCGGGGGCTGGTTCATATTCAAAAGTGGTGATAACCGGACCGGGAGCGACCTCAACAACTCTACCCTGAACACTGAAATCCTCAAGCTTTTTCTCAAGCAGCTGAGACTGCATTCGTAAATTTTCATTGTCGGCGGCACCAATTTGAAATTCGGGCTCCTCTAAAAAATTAATCGACGGCAGTTGGAAGCCATTTCCGGTTTTCATAAACTTAAATTCTTCCTGCTTGGGCGCTGGAACGGGCTTGATGCGCTTGGCCGTGGTGGCTTTGATTTTGATTTTCTTGGCTTTGGCGCGCGTTGTTTTGCGATCGACCTGTGAAAACTTTTTTGATCATTCGCGACGCTCCTTCCATTTTAGATAGACGGTCTTGATGCGCTCGGCGATTGCAGAAATCCATTCCCAGCATCTTAAGCCGAAAGCAATCAGCGAAAATCCGGTGGCCAGAATAAAGCCGACAATCCACAACAGAATCAAAATGATTAAGGCGCCGGTGATATTGGTGTATTTGGCCAGAAATGATTTTAGCGGAAGGCCGATCAGGCCGCCGGCTGAAAATCGGTTATCGAACAGCAGGTAGCTGTCCTGGCGCACAGCCAGCAGACTACCGGTGGTCACCACTAGCAGGATGCCGCCGATGAGTGTCGATATCTTGGCCTTTGTCGGATGATCGCCGAAAAAATGGATACTGGTCAATAACAACAAAAGTGGTATCCAAAAGGCGCCGAGCCCGAAAAGCCCGATCAAAATGCCGGCCAAATGTGCACCGAGCCAACCAAAGAGGTTGTGAATCTCCCCGGATATTTTGGCGTTGTGAATCGACGGATCATTCGGACTGAATGACAGCAGACTGATCAGGGTGAAAATAACTAGAAAAAAACAAAAGATGCCGATAATTTCTTTGCGCATAGGTTTGGGTCTATTGAGTGGTTACTTTGGTCTGGGCACTTCTGTCGATATTAGGGTTCAATATTCCAGAGTCAGTATAAACTAAGGTTTCGGGTGTCAGGTGTCAGTTGCCTGGTTCAGAGGTTCAACGTTCAAAGGTTCAGAGGTTAGGCAACATCATAAATAGATCATCAGATAATCGGAGAAATAGGAAAAGACCCAGAAACAAGTCAGCTCAAATAAAAAAATATCAACCCGGAACCCTGAACCCGAAAGCTAGACTTCCATAATAAACGGAAGTATAACCGGCCGGCGACCGATGGTAAAGAAAAAATATTGCCGCAGCGCGGTTTTAACCTTTGATCGGATGATATCCACCCGGTTGTCTATATCCGGTGTCACCTCTTCGACAATCTCCAAGACCACACATTGGGCATCTTCCAGTAAATGGCCGGTTTCGGTTTCAAAGACAAACCCTTTTGAAATGATCTCAGGACCGTAAACCACGACGCCGGTTTCTTCGTCAAAGGCCATTGTCACCGCGACCATACCATCTTCTGCCAATACACGTCGCTCCTTTAAAACGCTGCGCCCGACATCGCCAACGCCCTTGCCGTCGATGAGCAACCGTCCAGTGGCAACCCGTCCGTTCAGGCGGCCGCCGTTTTTGTCAAATTCCACAACCTGGCCATTTTCCGTCAGCAATATGTTTTCTTTTGGAATGCCCACTTCTTCGGCCAGTCGCGAATGCAGAATCAGGTGACGGTATTCGCCATGGACCGGGATAAAATACCGCGGTTGGGTCAATTTAATCATCAATTTGAGCTCTTCGCGAAAAGCGTGCCCGGATACATGTATGTCCGATATCTTCTCATAGATGACATCAGCGCCTTTGCGATAGAGATTGTTGATTATTTTGGCGATGGCTTTTTCGTTACCGGGAATAAATTTGGAGGATAAAACCACCGTATCCCCCGTTTTTATGTTGATATGCTTGTGGCTCCCGGTCGCCATTCGGGCCAGGGCGGACATGGGTTCACCCTGGGTTCCCGTAGTGATGATGATAATTTCCTCATCATCATAATCTGCGAGTTCATCAATTAAAATAACCTCGTAAGCGGCGGTATCCAGATATCCAAGCTCACTGGCAATATGAACACTGGCTTCAATACTTTTACCATCAAAAATAATCTTTTTGCCGTTGGCCTTGGCAATATCCAAAATAATTTGAATCCGAGCAATATTGGAAGCAAACAGCGCCACTATCACACGGCCGCTGCTTTCGGTGATAATGCGCTGCAACGCGCCACAAATTTCTTTGTCGGTGATGGGATATCCCTCCCGTTCCACATTGGTGGAATCAGAGAGCAGGGCCAGCACCCCCTCTTCTCCAAATTTGGCGAATTTGTTTACATCCGTGGCCATACCATCAACTGAACCATAGCCAATCTTAAAATCACCCGTATGGATGATTCGACCGATCGGTGATTGGATGGAAATCCCCACGCCGTCCATCACACTGTGACCGACACGAATAAATTCCAGGGTGAACGGTCCTAATTTCAGAGCTTCGTCCGTTAATATGGAAT
>JASFJF010000320.1:0-5214 GCA_050122255.1 Desulfobacterales bacterium | reverse complement strand
GGGCCTGATAGCCGACCATTAAAACCGTATTATTCTCGTTGTGAATTTTAAACCGCAGATGATGCAGGATGCGCCCGGCTTCACACATTCCAGAGGCCGAAAGCACAATGTGCGGTTTGGTCTCATGGTTAAGGGCTATTGATTCCTCAACCGATCCGACAAAATTGATTTTGTCCATTGAAAACGGGTTTTTGCCTTTCTCCAGAAAGGTATCGTGAGTTTCTTGATCATAGACCTCCGGATGCTCGCCAAATACCCGGGTTATTTTGGTCGCCAAAGGGCTGTCCACGTAAATCGGCATGCGTGGAACATCCGGGTCATCGTAGAGCTCATGCAGCGTGTAAAGCAGCTCCTGAGTGCGGCCGTAAGCGAAGGCCGGAATGATAATCGACCCACCGCGTTCATAGGTTTCGATGACAATTTTCTTTAACTGCGGCTTTAAGTCCTGAACCGGCTCGTGTAACCGATCTCCGTAAGTGCTTTCCATGATCAGCAGGTCAATTTGCCGATCTTCTTCACCAAAATCCATAGTCGGATCTTTTATGATCGGTTTGTCAAAGCGCCCGATATCACCGGTATAGCAGACGCGCAGGTCGCGACCGTTTTGGCGGGCGTGGATCATTGCAAAAGCGGAGCCGAGAATATGGCCGGCATCATAAAAGGTGCAGGTCAGGTCCTTACCAACAGAAATGGGATGCCGGTAGGGATATCCATCAAACAACTCCAGGGCCGCGTCGGCATCAACGATTCGATACAGCGGCTCGACCTTTTCCAGATGATGTGTTTCGATCAGCTCGTCGATCATTTCCGTGTTGAGATCGTGACGGTTTTTCTTTAATATCTTCTTTATTTCTCTGCTTTTGCGATTGCTGATTTTTTTACCGGCCTTGGGAGAATGCTGTTTACTCAGGGCATTTCGAACCGTTTTATAATTCAAGTAATTTGCGTCCGATTCCTGGATATGGGCGGAGTCCCTTAATAAGTATTCACTGGCTGCGGCGGTGGCACGCGTGCAAATAATACGGCCCGTGAAGTTATGTTTGGTCAGCAACGGAATGCGGCCGGAATGGTCGATATGGGCATGGGAAAGGATGATATTGGTGAGCATGTTGGGATCAAAGGGGATAACCCTGTTTTTTTCGCCGGTTTCCTTGCGGCGTCCCTGAAACAATCCGGCATCTAAAATGACCCGGTCCTCATCGGTGGTTAAAAGATGCATCGAACCCGTCACTTCACGCACTGCGCCATAAAAGGTCACATACATTTTCCATTCCCTTCCCATCTCAGGTTCAAAGGTTCAGCGTCCTGGGAGGGTTCGTTCAGCCACAAAGACACTGAGATTAAAGTGAAATTTACGCGTTCCAGATTCATAAACGGTCAAATTCATAACAAATTTTTTTATTAGGATTTAAAATACAGATTTTTCCTTTGAGTCTTGGGGCCTTAGTGGCAAAACTTGTTAGCCTTAAAAATTCAATCGGGTGCAGATATTCAGCGCCCCTTCTTCAAGCCTCTTTTTTCTGACCTCAGCACTCAGTCCGCAACACTTTGTCATATGATCTCATGTTCTGCCGCTCTCAGGGCGTCAACGGCTTTTGCCAGCTCTTTTTCTTTTACCAGAAAATAGTCTGTACCATAGGTGGAAATGGTAAAAACAGAAACACCGATATTGGCCAGCGGTTGAGATATGGAAAAAATAATGCCGATTTCAGAAAAGTCTAATACACCTTCAACGCAAAAACATCGCCAGCCGCTCTCGCATTTAGTGCCGGGGGGGACAAGCGCTTCACGGCAAACAAGGGTGAGCTCTTTTTCTGTGCGTGTGATCGAATAAAAGGCGGACCTATCAATCCAGTCGGGTAAGGCGGCCGTGGGTTCATAGCGGCAAACAGACATCCGGTCGGGCAGTATTTTCAGTGAAAGTTTTTTGGAAGTCATCTTTAGCCTGCTTCGATATGGCGGTTAATGAGGATGCCAATCGATTTTTTCGCCGAAACCAAAAGCTATTTCAAAAATAGTGAATAGTGTCATCCGCATGCATGCGGGATTTAACATCTGATTTAAGTAGATTAAGGTGTACACCGTATAATTTTTTTAACAGGATTTACAAGGAACAAACCTGATTAAGTGATTTAGCATTATTAACATGACTCATATTTATTAAGTTGGTAAAGAACAATTGTATGATATATAATACGGAATTTCAAACGATGAAACCCGATCGCACACATATGCTGCTGGCGGCCGCAAGCGGCCTCCTGCTGACCGGATCGTTTCCCAAGGTCGGGCTGGATTGGCTGGCCTGGTTTGCGCTCGTACCTTTGTTGGCAGCGCTGGCGAATCTTTCGGCCAAAGAAAGCTTTCGTATGGGCTTTATCACCGGTTTAATCCATTATCTGACCTTGCTTTACTGGGTGGTGCCGGTCATGCGAACCTACGGATTTTTACCCTGGTACCTGAGCGTCGCCATTTTGTTTCTCTTCGCTGCGGTTCTGGCGCTTTTCCCGGCTGCTTTTTCCATGGCGCTTGCCGCTGTCGGCCGCACGCCTGCGCGGTGCCTGATCAGCGTCCCCGTGCTGTGGGTGGCGCTTGAGTACGTTCGCACGATTATTTTTACCGGATTTCCGTGGGCATTACTCGGACACAGCCTGTATTTGAGACAGCATCTGATCCAAATCGCCGATCTGTCTGGCGCTTATGGCGTGTCCTTTATGATCGCCCTTTGCAATGCAGCCATCTTTGTGGCCGTCACCCGCGCCCGCCGCAAAACGTGGCGCGATTTGCCGGTTTCAAAGCCGCTGCTAATCAGCGCTATCGGGATCTTTGCCGCAGGATTGCTAATAACGTGGATTTATGGCGCATGGCGGATCCAAATAATTGACCAAAGGATATCGACATCGCCAGCGGTGCGTGTTGCGGTTGTCCAGGGAAACATTGACCAGGCAATAAAATGGGACCCGGCGCATCAAATTGCCGCCATCAAAAAGCATTTGCGTTTATCGTATGCTGTAAAATCAGAAAAACCCGATTTAATCGTTTGGCCTGAATCCGCCACACCATTTTATTTGTTCTACGACGAGCGCCCGACCGAGATGGTCATGGCCGGTATCGAAAAGAGCGGCATCGATTTTCTGGTTGGAAGTCCATCGGTTGCGCGCCAGGGCGAAAAGGTCATTTATTTTAACAGCGCCTATCTGATCAGCCCCAAGACTAAAAATGTCAACAAATATGACAAAACCCACCTGGTACCGTATGGAGAATACGTGCCCTTTGAACGCTGGCTTCCTTTTTTAGGAAAGCTTGTGGCCCAGGTCGGTGATTTTCGACCGGGCAAACCCGGCAAGACCCTGCCCTGGCGAAAAGAGGCGCTCGGTGTTCAGATCTGCTACGAAGTCATTTTCCCCGCTCTATCCCGAAAACTGGTCAGAAATGGTGCCACTTTGCTGATCAACATCACCAATGACGCCTGGTTTGGCACGACCAGCGGGCCTTACCAGCATTATTCGATGACCATTTTTCGGGCGGTGGAAAACCGGCGGGCTCTGGCCCGGGCGGCTAACACAGGAATCAGCGGTTTCATTGATCCTGTGGGCCGCATCCTGACATCAACACGCTTGCTCGAAGAGACCGCACTGACTCGCACGTTGCCAATGCTACACCAGGTCACTTTTTATACGCGATTCGGGGACCTTTTTGCCCTGGCTTGCCTGACAGGCGCTGTTTTTGGTATACTGGTTGTGCTGGGCAAATCTGGCCTTAAGTTTCAAAGAAAGCCCCGGTTAGTTTAGCATGAGGGATTTTATGGACGAAACAATAAATATTGGAATCGCTTATGTTTATTGATATAAGCTTTTTTTGAAGGAGGTAGAAAAATGTCTGTGGAACTTAAGCAAAACGTAAAGGAACTTCAGGACAAACTTCTAAGCCTGCGGGGCTATCTTTGACCTGGAGGCCAAAGAGACACGCCTGGCGGAGCTTGAGCAGATGATTGCCAGAGATGGATTCTGGGATAATCCGGAAGAAACCAAACCCATCCTGAAAGAACGCACATCCCTTTCAAATAAAGTCGAAAAATTCAAAAAGCTGTCAGAAGACCTGGAAGAAACGCAAATCCTGCTGGACCTGGCGATAGATGAATCTGATAAAGACGTCTTGGCTGAAGTGAGCGAGCAGTTTAGGGGCCTGGATCAGAGAATTGCAAATTTATCGCTGGAGTTGATGCTCGATGGTGAAGACGATGGTAAAAACGCCATCCTGTCGATTAATGCCGGCGCCGGCGGGACGGAGGCCCAGGATTGGGCTGAAATGCTGTTTCGAATGTACACTCGCTGGGTAGAACGCCGCGGCTATAAATTCGAGTTGATCGATTACCAACCCGGCGAAGAGGCCGGTATCAAAAGCGCTACCTTCACCGCCGGCGGTGATAATGCTTTCGGCTATTTAAAATCGGAAATCGGCGTTCACCGCCTGGTCAGAATATCGCCTTTTAATGCCAGCGGCAAACGACATACCTCGTTCGCATCCGTATTCGTCTATCCCGAACTGGACCAGGAGATCGTCGTCGATATAGAGGACAAAGACCTGCGCGTAGACGTCTTTCGGGCCAGCGGCGCCGGCGGGCAGCATGTCAATAAAACCAGCAGCGCCGTCCGCATCACTCATTTGCCGACCGGCATCGTGGTGCAGTGCCAGCAGGAAAAATCCCAGCATCGTAACAAGGATATGGCTTTAAAGGTACTCAAGGCACGCCTTTATCAGCATGAGAAACAGAAGCAGGACGAAAAACTGCAGGAGGTTCACGACAGCAAGGATGAAATTGCCTGGGGCAGCCAGATCCGGTCTTATGTTCTGCATCCCTACCAGATGGTCAAAGATCACCGCATCAATCTGGATATCGGCAACGTCAATGAAGTGCTGGACGGCGGCATTGATCCGTTTATCGAAGGCGTCCTCTTAGCCAAAAAGCACAAATAAAAACTGTTCTAAATCTGCATCTAACGGGGAGGGAATTGAGCAGCGGTTTAGATGATAATGAATCCGATTGAACTTTTAAAACGATATTACGGCCCGAATTCAAAAACATTTCAAATACTGGTGGAGCATGGCAGACAGGTGGCCGATAAGGCCTGTGCGGCTGCCCAACGCGTTCCGGCAATGAAGCCGGATCTGGAGTTTATCGAGGCTGCTGCCATGTTGCACGACATTGGTATTTTT
>JASFJF010000319.1:0-5237 GCA_050122255.1 Desulfobacterales bacterium | reverse complement strand
AAAAGGCTCCCTTATGCTCTATGACATGGAGACCGACCAGCTGAATATTCGTGTTCTGGCTGGAATGGAGGACAACGCTTTTCAGGACAAGGTCAACAACAACGAAATTGCCTGTCGCACTTTCAGACCGGGGGAAGGCATTGCCGGTCGGGTCTATATGACCGCCAAGCCCATCGTCGTAAACGACATCAAACAGGATGACATTTTCATAGACTCCGAGAAATCCTACGTTCGCTCGATTGCCTGTATTCCCATGGTGGTCTTTAACGATGTCATCGGGGTCATTAATGTGACCAACAAGCGCCATGGCCAGGCCTTTACCGACGAAGATGTTGAAATGCTGAAAGCCGTGGCCGATCAGGCGGCCGTGGCCATTAACAAAGCCCAACTCTGGGACATGGCGGTTACCGATTCCTTAACGGGCCTGTTTGTGCGCCGCTACTTTTTGGTCAAGTTGCAGGAGGAGCTGATTCGGGCCGAGCGTTACAATAACATCTTATCGGTTGTTATGGCCGACCTGGACCGCTTCAAAAATATAAATGACACTTATGGCCATGATGCCGGCGATCGTGCCCTAAAAGCCATCGGCAAATTCATGCAGCAAAACATCCGGGATGTCGACGTGGTCGCCAGGTATGGTGGTGAGGAGTTTGTCATCATGATACCCGAGGCGGCCAACGATGCTGCTCTTATTTTAGCCGAGCGCCTGAGGACACAGATGTCAGAGCTAAAGATCAAAGATCTCCCCCCCATTACCATCAGCCTGGGCATTGCCACCTTTCCCAATGATGGTTCGGATATTGACGATTTAGTCAAGAAAGCAGATGCGGCCATGTACGCCGCCAAAAGAGCCGGTCGCAACCGGGTTATGAAATATACAGCGGATATTCCCCTGATAAGGGAAGCCAATCCGGAGGCCATTCAAAACTAAAAAACAGCTGTTACTTTATTTGCATCGACCGCAACAATTAAAAAAGTGGTCACACTTTCAGGTTGGCCGGTTGAGCCGGTTTTGCCCGTATCATGCAAAGTCTCCAATAGGTCTTTTTACCGGCAAACCGGGTAACGGGCTCAACCGAAGAGCTTTTGAAACATTTTTAAGATCCTTGCTTGCAAAAGATACCGATATTTAATATTAACCCACCAAAGCCGATTACCACCTAACTTTCAGTCTGAACCATAAGGGAGGGGATATGTCAGAAATATTGGACATTGTCAAAAACAGGGATCCTCATGAAAATGAATTTCACCAGGCGGTCAGTGAGGTAATGGAATCCGTAAAACCGGTTTTAGACCAGAACCCGGTCTACCGCCAGGCCAAGATACCCCAGAGACTTGTCGAGGCCGAGCGCATCATCATTTTTCGTGCCCCATGGATGGATGACCAGGGAGAAATTCAGGTTAATCGTGGATTCAGGGTTGAAATGAACAGCGCACTGGGACCTTACAAGGGCGGGCTACGCTTTCACCCGTCGGTTAATCTGGGTATCCTCAAGTTTCTGGCCTTCGAACAGGTTTTTAAAAATGCGTTAACGACCCTGCCCATGGGCGGCGGTAAAGGTGGGTCCGATTTTGATCCCAAGGGAAAATCAGACAACGAAGTCATGCGCTTTTGCCACAGCTTTATGAGCGAGTTATTCCGCCATATCGGACCCGATACCGATGTGCCCGCCGGTGATATCGGCGTTGGTGCCAGAGAAATCGGTTACCTTTTCGGTATGTACAAAAAATTGCGCAACGAATTTACCGGTGTGCTGACCGGCAAAGGATTGAACTGGGGCGGCAGCCTGATCCGGCCCGAGGCCACCGGATACGGTTCGGTTTATTTTGCAGCTGAAATGATTGCGACGCGCAACGATGCCCTCAAAGACAAAACCTGTTTGGTCTCGGGCTCCGGCAACGTGGCCCAGTTTACCACCGAAAAACTGATTGAACTGGGGGCCAAGGTGGTCACGCTTTCAGATTCCTCCGGTTACGTTTACGATGAAAGCGGCATCGATTTAAAAAAACTGGAATACGTCAAAATGCTGAAAAATGTCCGCAGGGGCCGCATCAAGGAATATACCGAAAAATTTTCAGAAGCCGTCTATACGCCGGTTGACCCGGCTTTAGACCATAATCCGCTTTGGAACCATAAGGCCGATTGTGCTTTTCCGAGCGCTACCCAAAACGAAATAAATGCCAGGGATGCCCAGAATCTGGTTAACAACGGCGTTTTTCTGGTCAGTGAAGGCGCCAACATGCCCACTGAGCCCGACGGGGTCGATATTTTCTTACAGCAAAAACTGCTATACGGGCCCGGCAAAGCGGCCAACGCCGGCGGTGTGTCGGTTTCCGGTCTGGAAATGACCCAGAATAGCATGCGCCTGGGATGGACTCGCGAAGAAGTTGACAATCGCCTGAAAATGATCATGAAAAGCATCCACCAGACGTCGCTGGAGGCAGCCGAGCAATACGGCACTCCAGGAAATTACGTCAACGGGGCCAACATCGCCGGCTTTGTTAAAGTCGTCGATGCTATGCTTGATCAAGGTCTGGTCTGATTTTCAAACCCTAAAAGGCTCTTTTTCCGCTGGCCTGTGTTCTCCGCGGATTTCAGCCCTCTACGTACTTCAAGTACGCCTCGAGCTGAAATCCTTGTGCGGCCTTGTCCAGAGAAAAAAGCGCTCATTTAAGATTTGAAAATATGTTTTTAAAAAAATAGTCATTCTCTCATTGTCATCCCAGCCTTGTTGAACGCCATAGTCTACAAAATCAGCCCCTTGACGAGGCCAGCGGACAAAATCTAAAACTTTTGAAAGCCGTTTTACATTTTCCTTACTCGTTTCTAGAACAAAAATAGTCTTTTATTATAAACCTATTTACAATTTGTAGCTCTTGTGCAGAGTACAAAAAATCGTTGATTTACAAATTGAAAATACGGTTTTAGACCTACTCAGACGATTACAATATAACCACCAAAATAGATTCATTCTGTCAAGTCATCACCCAGAAAACCATAATGAATATTCTGATTATTGCCGGCGCTGCGGGTTTGTTAGCGGGGCTTCTGTACTGTGAGAAAAATGAACTGCAGGCAGCCAAACTGTCTGTTAAAACCATCCTTTCCACGCTGTTTATCCTGACAGTCGTTATACAACCCCGACCGGTTGCAGCCTATTACCTGTTTTTACTTGCCGGCATGCTTTTTTGTCTGGCAGGCGATGTGTTTCTGGCCTTGCCCCATTCAGGCATGTTTCTCCGGGGCCTGGTGTCTTTTTTAGTGGGGCATTTGTTTTATGTGACGGCTTTTGGTTACACGGCCGGTGCCAACCGATGGACGCTTGTCGGTTTGTTCATCAGCCTAATCTCCAGCAGTGGGGTGTATTTATGGCTGCGACCTCATCTGGGTACCATGAAAACTGCGGTGATCTGCTATATGGTGGTCATCAGTGCGATGGCGGTAGGTGCCTGGTCGATGCTGGGTGCTGATCGTCTCAGGCTGGCCGGGCGCATGCTGGCTTGCGGGGGAGCACTGTTCTTTTATGTCTCAGATGTTTTTGTCGCCCGGCAGCGTTTTGTCAAAAGCGCGTTTTTGAATCGGCTTATCGGCTTGCCGCTATACTACTGCGGTCAGTTTATGCTGGCGTTCTCAGTCGGCTTAATCGGCTGAGTCCGTTTCATAATGGCTGCTGGCAACTGGCGGCTGTTTGCTAACACTTCAAAAGGCTGGGAAGCTGGGATGCTCGAAAGCTGGGAAGCTCGAATGTTCGCAATCTCAAAAGCTCTTAAGCTTTTGGGCTTTCCAGCCTCCTGGCCTCCCAGCAAAATCCTCGCAACGTGCACAACGTAAAATGCAACCCGAGTAACCCAGAACCTCTGAACCTCTGAACCCAGAACCCCTGAACCCAGAACCCTGAACCCAGCTTGAACCTTATGATCTACCGAAGCGTAATCAGCAGGACGCCGATCAATACGGCGATAACGCCGAATACAGTTTTTAAGGTAATGTTTTCCATGTCTTTGAAAAACAGGTAGCTCCACGCCAGTACCATCACCGGGTGCAGGCTGGCCAGGGGCGCGACAACAATCGCATCCCCATGCGACAGTGCATAGAACAGCGTCAACCAGCCGGCCGTCAAGAAAATCCCCACCCCGCATAAAAACAGTGCATTTTTGCGGTTCAAGGAAATCTCAGCCCGCATGCGCTTAAATACCAGACACAGCATGACGTAAAATACCAGCGATGTGCTAAATCCGACGGTTACCCCGAACAGGGGCTCGTTCAGATGATTGAGGCCCATCTTGCGGATAACAATTGCCAATCCCACCAGAAAGGCGGCCAGCACGGAAAATATCAAATCCTTTTTGTGACGCACGGCCAGATGACCATCATTCTTTATGTCTCTTTCAAATGTAACGATCCCGCCAATGATCATGATGATTCCCAGACTGATGCTGACGGTCAATTGCTCCTTTAAAAAAAAGGTGGCAATAATGGCTGTGAATGCCGGACCGGTGGATAGGATGGACGATGACATCGACGGCCCGATGCGATCGATGCTGATAAAATAGAGCCAGCGCACCAGGGCCGGAGATAATATGCCCGCCAGAACAAAGAAGTAAAATGCCTTTGATTTAAGATGGTCGAATTGAACGTGAGGCAGTGAAAGGCCCAGTAAAATCAGCGTGCCCACCAGGGTTACCACCAGCATGGCGGTCGTCGGATTGGTCCGCTCGATCCCCTTTTTCATAATAATGGTGGTGCCGCTGATCAGCAGCGAAGAAAACAGCGCCAGGGTGATTGCCATCAATTTGCTCCGGGTCGGCAAATAAGAAAATTTTTTACTCTGTTGATTTACCGAAAAGATTCTTGCCACATATCCCTTCATAATTAAAGATCAAAATGATTTTTATCTTGTTTTATATCGTGTTCTCTATACAATTGGATTTTTAAAATGATGAAAGAACAGCTAAAAAGTTCAACAACCTATTTTGGTACCTATGAAGCACGGGAGGAAGCCTTTCGCAAAGGCGTATTTGCGCTAATTCCGCGAAAGTATGCCGGACCAAAATTGTTCTGGAACGACTTTGGTAAAATAACGCTGAATGAGTTACTTCAATTCATCAAGCAACCCATCGCCTATATTACCAGTAATCCCCGTGATTGTCTGGCATTTGGCACTCCCTGGCAAGTTTTGACCGCAGCCACCCTGCGGTCCCAGGACTCGGATAAGCGCATTTCAGTCAATATTTCT
>JASFJF010000318.1:0-5237 GCA_050122255.1 Desulfobacterales bacterium | reverse complement strand
AGAAGTCTACAATGCAGTGCTCAGGATTCAAAAAGCGGCCATCAAGATGCTCAAACCGGGATACACGCTCGAAAAATATCAGGATGCGGTGGTCAAATTGGTGCAAGCCGAGCTGATTAATCTGGGTGTGTTGAAAAAGGCAGACATAAAAAAGCAACCCGAGGACGCACCGCTCTATAAAAAGTTTTTTCCCCACGGCACCTCCCACCATCTCGGGCTGGATGTGCATGATTATGGAGATCGCCATCGCAAATTTGCATCCGGCATGGTCTTTACTTGCGAACCGGGTATCTACATCCGAGACGAGTCCATCGGGGTCCGCATCGAAAATGATATTCTCATCACCTCAAAAGGCCCGCTTGATTTAACCCAAACCATCCCGCGCGAAGCCGAAGAAATAGAAGACCTGATGAATAGATGATCAATAGCTACCACGAAATCACGAAAATTTGGAATCACGAAATTTTATTTTCCTTTTCGTGGTTTTGTCCTTTCGTGTTTGCGTGGTAAATTTATTTTGCTCACCACGAAGAACACAAAGCTCACAAAGAAAAATGTTATATCAGTATAACTTTTTTTGTGCCCCTCGTGCCTTTGGGGTTATAGTATTTCTTTTGACAGGCGGTCAGCGCGGCGAAGGGGTTCGGGCAGGCGATAGCCCCGGCAGGAATCTAAGACAACCCGGATGCAGGTATCCAGATCCATGCGGTGGCCGATGGACACGAATACGGGTTTGATGCCGGTGCGGGTGCGCACCACCGCGCCGATGGTTTCGTCGGCATCCGTCAGGTCGGCAGTGCTGCCCCTGTTGCGGGACGGCTCCTGATATTCTCCGATCAATCGCTTCTTGGCGCAGCCGATGGCCGGGATGTCGGTGAGCAGTCCGATATGACTGGCCAGGCCGCAGCGGCGGGGGTGGGCGACTCCATGGCCGTCGAACATCAGGACATGCGGCGCTTTTTTCAAACAGCTCAACGCTTCTATTATTGCCGGGCCCTCGCGAAACGAAAGCAGGCCGGGGATATAGGGAAAGCGGGACGAATGCACGGCCACCACTTTTTCCATAATCTTCAGATCCTTAAGGTTGATTACCACCACTGCAGCGCAGGCCCTGTATTGGTGATAGGCAGTGTCGATCCCGGCCACGGTGGTCATATTGCGCCGCGAGAAGCGCGCTTTTCGAATGACTTGTTGGGCAAGCTTTGCCTGCAGTGCCATGGCTTCTTCGGGTTGCACATTCCATTGGTGCAACGCTTTCGTCGAAACTTGTTTCATGCTTCCAGTATAAAGATGCTGATCAAGTTTTCAACTATCAGTTACGTTGTTGTCGCCATACTGGGATGGGCTCTGATAGAAAACCTTTATGCCGGAAACGGGGAGGGGATAATGGTTGAGCACCAGGAAACCCGGCAGCGTTTGCGAGAGCATCTGCACGCCCTGACCGTGACCATCGGTGAGCGCAGCGTCAGCAGACCTGAGAATCTAAAGAAAACAGCGGACTACATTTCATCTTTTTACGAGGAACTGGGTCTTGCGGTAGACACCCAAGCGTATTCCTATGCCCAACTGCCGGTTGCTAATATCATCGCTGAAATCTCTTTTTGTGATAATCCCAAACAGCGCTTTTTGCTGGGCGCCCACTATGATTCGGTCAGCGGGACGGTGGGCGCCGACGACAATGCCAGTGCCATCGCCGTTCAGCTGGAGGTCGCCCGCTTGCTGGCCCGACAGCCAGATAAAGACGACCTGGATCTGGCGGTCAGATTCGTTTCCTTTGCGCTTGAGGAGCCCCCCGCATACGGAACGCGGCATATGGGCAGCCGGGTGTATGCCCGCGCAGCACGCGCTCAAAAAGAAAAAATTGACGGCATGATCTGCCTGGAGATGGTGGGTTACGCCTGCCACGTACCGGGCTGTCAGAGTTACCCGTTTCCATTGATGTTCCTGGATTACCCTGAAACCGGCAATTTCATCGGTATTGTCAATAATTTCAAAAGCCGGGGTTTTGCCCAAAAACTGATGCAACAGTTTGAAAAAAATGATGATCTTCCGGTCATCAGATTAACTGTTCCTCTCAATGGTTATGTTATGCCGGCGGTCAGGCTCAGTGATCACGCTTCTTTCTGGGACAGAGGCTATAAGGCGGTTATGGTGACGGATTCGGCCTTTTTCCGGAACCCTTATTATCACACCGCCGGTGACACCATGGACAAGCTGGATTTGGATTTTATGACCGAAGTAGTCGAAAGCCTGGTGATTTTTTTTCAGTCTCACCGCTGAGGATAGTGGGTAATCTTGCCGTTGCTATTTTTATTTCTCGACTATTTTTGAAGGTTTCTTCGCAAGGAATAGGTGTCAAATCTTTATTATTGATTATAAATTGACATACTCAATATACTGTGCTAGGGAGCAGTCATGACCCGCGCCTGGCGAATTGAATTCGAAGGGGCCCTATATCATGTCTTATCCAGGGGCAATGAGAGGGGGCCGATCGTTTTTGATGATCAAGATCGCAAGATGTTTGTCGATTGCATCGGGCAGATGGCCGAACGATTTGAAATTGACATCTTTGCCTATGTGTTGATGGACAACCACTATCATCTTTTGTTTCGAACCCCTCGGGCCAATCTATCCAAATGCATGCACTGGTTTGGCGTTACGTATACCAATCGATTTAATAGTCGCCATGCACGCAGCGGTCATCTTTTCCAGGGTCGATTTAAAAATATGGTTGTTGAAAATGATGCCTATCTGTTGCAACTATCTTACTATATTCATCGAAATCCCTTAAGGGCCGGTTTGGTCAATCGACTGGCATCTTACAAGTGGAGCAGTTACCGGGCCTATGCTTATGGCAAAGCCATACCGCCATGGCTTAACACCAAATTAATCTTGTCGCAATTTATCAATGTGGTTGACAAGCACAGCGCCTATCGCAGGCATGCCCAAAAATATTCAAAAGAAGAGCACTGCCTTTGGGAAGATTTGCGGCACGGGATATTTTTAGGCACCCCGTCTTTTACCGAAAAAATAAGAAAGCGACATCTTCCAGATGTCCCCCACGCCGAAATCCCGACCCAAAAAAAAATAAAGAAAAGCATCGATGCAGATGATATTCTTTTTAAAGCAGCTAAGATTTTAAACTGTGACCCCCGGCGCTATCGTAAAGCCCCCAGAATTTCAGCAGTAGAGAAAGTGAACCGGGATTTGCTGATTTGTTTGTTGTGGAATACCGGAGAGCTAACCAACCAGCAAATTGGGGAAAAATTTGGTTTGACCTATTCGGCCGTGAGCAGCAGAGTCCGGATTTTTAAAGATTTGCTTAAAAAAAACCAGGAGCTTGAAAATAAGTTTAACCAAATTAAATCACTAATAAAGATTTGACACCCTATTGAAACCAAGAGCTGTAGCGGCGTTCGGGTATCTATGGGTTTTTAAATCAGTCCCTGATCCAGCGTGGCGTTGACGACGCGCACGAAGCCGGCAATGTTGGCGCCTGCCAGATAGTTGCCGGGCAGGCCATAACGATCGGCCACAGCCAGGCAATTCTGGTGGATGTTTTTCATGATGGTCTTCAGGCGGCGGTCGACCTCTTCGGCAGACCAGTTGAGCAGCATTCTATTCTGGGCCATCTCCAGCCCGGATACGGCCACACCGCCGGCATTGGCGGCTTTGCCCGGGGCGAAGAGAATTTTTTTGTCCATAAAAATTTTGAGCGCCTCCGGAGATGACGGCATGTCGGCACCTTCACAGACGAGTTTTATGCCGTTATTGATAAGATTGTAGGCATCGTTTTCGCTGATCTCGTTTTCCATGGCGCACGGAAAAGCGCAATCGGCTTTTAGGTTCCAGAGCGGATTATGGTCGAGTGAAGTGTCGGTTTCAGTGTAAAGCGATTCGGAATATTTATCGATATATTCCTTGATGCGGCCGCGTTTCATATTTTTCAGACGTTTGACAAAATCCAGCTTTTTACGGTCGATGCCCTCCGGATCATAAATGAAGCCGGATGAATCCGAGAGGCCGATAACTTTGCCGCCCAGCTCAATTATTTTTTCGGCCGTATGCTGGGCGACGTTGCCGGAGCCAGACACCAGGCAGGTTTTGCCGTCAAGGGTGTCATTGCGGGTTTCAAGCATCTCGGCCGCAAAATAGACCACTCCGTATCCGGTGGCCTGGAGCCGCATGTAGCTGCCTCCCCACTGCAACCCTTTACCGGTTAATACGCCACTGAACTCATTGCGCTGTTTTTTGTACATTCCGAACATATAGCCGATTTCTCTGGCCCCCACCCCCAAGCCGCCATCCGGGATATCAGTGTCCTGTCCGATGTGGTGCGACAGTTCGGCCATAAAATTCTGGCAAAATCGCATGACTTCATCATCTGATTTTCCCTTGGGCTCAAAATCGGATCCGCCCTGAGCGCCGCCCATCGGCAGGGTTGTCAACGCATTTTTAAGGGTTTGCTCAAAGGCCAAAAATTTGAGAATGCTGAGATTAACTGAGGGGTGAAATCGCAGCGAGCCCTTGAAGGGGCCAAGGGCACTGCTCATCTCTACCTGATAGCCCCGGTTGACGCGTACGTTGCGCTCGTCATCCATCCACGGCACCCGAAAAAGGATCACGCGTTCGGGCTCTGTGATGCGCTCTAAAACACCCAGTTGACGATATTCGGGATGGTGGTCCAAAACCGGCTTGATGGTCTCCATGACTTCCCGTACTGCCTGATGAAATTCTTTTTCCGCCGGATCTCTTGACAAGATCTGTTTCAAACCGCTGTCTGACATATTCAACCTCCTTCAATCTGGTCATGGCATTTACGATAACCCATTTGAGGTTTAAGCATCGATGATTTCCAACGCTTCATGCCGATAGGCATCCATTACGTATTGGATACCGGTGATTTTGGCACATTCCTCGGTCAACGAGAAAATATCGTCACGGCTGATATAGTTCACCTTCCAGTTCCGCGATCCGGCCATCAGCTGCTGAAGGCCGACCTTAATCTTATCGACCACATTATAGAGCCCAATGGCGCCGAGTGGCAGATTTTCTATTTCTGCGCCGTATTTGCCCTTGAGGACTTCATAGTTCATAAAAATTTCTTCTTTGGTATATCCGAATTTCGAGACGGTCGACGGCAGACCGCCATCCTCGTCGCGCAGCCAGCGCTCGGTGTTTTTGCCGACCATGCCCGGAATCATCAGGGCCCGGCCAATGCAGACCGCTTTGCAATA
>JASFJF010000317.1:0-5253 GCA_050122255.1 Desulfobacterales bacterium | reverse complement strand
ATTGCGTGAATTGATGAGTCGAGAGCCTTTTTTTGAAAACCTGATTGAAAAAAGACTGCTGAAAAATGCCCATCGGGTTCGGCTCACCATGGTGCCGGATCAAAAAATGGAGCAAAAAGAAACCCGGCGGGTGCAAAACGAATTAGAGAAAGTAAAAAAGAGGCTTTCGCCAGCTGGACTGGAAAAAATTGAACAGGACAGCCAGGCGCTGAAACGGCAGCAGGAAACCAAAGATGATGTATCCAGTCTACCCACCCTGGAACGCGAAGATATTCCCACAACCGTTCCGATCGTCAAAGAATCCGATTGTGATCGTTCAACCAGTACGACTTTATATCGCCAGACGACTTCCGACATTTTTTATTTTGCGGCATCAGCCGGCACCGGCAGCCTGCCGCCGGAGCTCATTCCGTGGGCCCCTTTTTTCTGTTATGCCCTGACCCGCAGCGGTACCGCACATCACGATTACACCGAGATGGCGCGCCGCATCGATGCGTATACCGGCGGTGTCGGTTTGGCAACCCATGCACGCACCCGCTATGACCAGGATGGAAACTGCCTGCCGTTCATTTCCTTAAACGGCAAATGCCTGGTGCGCAATCAGGAAAAAATGTTTGACATCATCCAGGAGTTCGTTGCCGATTTTGATTTGTCCGATCACTCGCGCTTAACCAGCCTTTTGAAGGAATATCGTGCCGCGCTTCAATCCATGATCGTCCATAACGGACATCGCCTGGCCATATCGGTCGCCTCAAGAAATCTTTCACCTGCCCGGGCGTTAAGCGAATCCTGGAGCGGCATACATCAGCTCAAGACGATCAAGGAATTGACCGACGATCTCAGCTCGCAAAAACTAAATGCCCTGGTGCAGGATCTGACCGAGATCGGTCGGCATGTTTTTGTACGCCAGAATTTTCAGATGGCGCTGATCGGAGAAGAAGACCAGTTAACAGCCGGCAGTGCCGCCGCTGAGAAAATTTTCCAGCAGCTGGCCGATGGTCGCAGCGACGGATTCGGTTCGCCCCGGATGCGTTTGCCAGACGATACACCGCGCGAAGGCTGGAGCACGTCAACGGCTGTATCATTTGTGGCCCTGACGTTTGAAACCGCGCGCATGACGCACGCAGACGGTCCCGCGCTGGCCGTTATCAGCAAAATTTTACGATCGATGTATCTGCACCGGGAGATTCGTGAAAAAGGCGGGGCATATGGGGGATTTGCGATCTACAATCCGGAGGATGGGCTGTTTGGTTTTGGCTCCTACCGCGACCCCCATATCGTTGCGACCTTAAAGGCTTACGCCGCTGCAGCTGAATTCATCCGTGGCGGATCTTATACGGATGAGGATGTCAAAGAGGCCATTTTACAGGTGTGTTCTGAAATCGACAAACCGGATCCGCCGGGCCCGGCCGCCCGCAAAGCCTTTTACCGCAAAATCGTATCACTATCGGATGACATCCGCACGCAGTTTAAGACCCGCTTGTTGTCACTGAAGCGCCGCGACATCCGGCAGGCTGCCGATAAATATTTTGGCCCGCAATGCGAGCGCGGTTCAGTGGCCGTCATTTCAAATGAAGAAAAACTTAAAGAAGCCAATCAGCAACTCACCGATCAGCCCCTCAAGCTGTATCAGATCTGATAGGTCAATTTAGGTTTAGATGTTTAACGTACAATAATTTGTTTTATTTGTTTCATTGGTTGAATTGGTTATCTTAAACCAAACCAATTGAACAAATTAGACCAATCAAACCAATATAACAGGCGTGCATCAGTCGTCACTTGAAACCTGAAGCCATTATGCCTCTATCATTTTTTTGAGCTGGGTGAGTGTCTCCGCGGGCATTTTGAATGAATGCTCCGGCCCCGGGAAAGTCACCTGCTGCACTTCACTTTTATAGGCCAGCATGGCATCTAAAATGGTGGTTCGAACCTGGGTATATTGCTTGACAAATTTGGGCACGAATTTGTCGAACAGCCCGACCATGTCATGGGTGACGAGCACCTGACCATCCACATCCGGCCCGGCACCGATGCCGATGATCGGAACCGTCACGGCCTCGGAAACCAGTTTGCCAAGAGGCGCCGGAACGGCCTCCAGTACAATGGAAAATACGCCGGCGTCTTCCAGGCCTCTGGCGTCATCAATGATTTGCATGGCAGCTGCAGCATCCTTTCCCTGCATTTTAAATCCCCCCAGCGCGCTGGCCGTTTGGGGCGTTAACCCGATGTGGCCCTGTACCGGGATGCCGGCCTTAACGATGGACTCAACGCTGAGGGCAAAATTCAGTCCGCCTTCCAGTTTAACGGCATCACATCCGCCTTCCTTCATCAGGCGGCCGGCATTGTGGATCGCTTCGCGAATCGAAGTGTTATAGCTCATAAAAGGCATATCACCGATCACCAGCGGCCCTTTGCAGCCCCGCACAACGGCTTTGATATGATGGATCATGTTTTCCATGGTCACCTCAACCGTCCCGTCTAATCCCATGACGACCATGCCCAGCGAATCGCCCACCAGCACCAGGTCAATTTGGGCCTGATCGGCCAGTAAGCCCATCGGGTAATCGTAGGCCGTGAGCATCACCAATTTGCGGCCTTCGACCTTGGCCAGCTGGATGTCGGGTATGGTAACTGTTTTGCTCATTTTTCTATTTCCTTTCTTTCGAGAGTCGTAATTAACCCTAACAACAGGTTCAGGGTTCAAGGTTCAAGGGTTCAGGGGTTCCTATGTTCCGGTTCCGCGTTGTGCGATACAAAATAATGTGGTGTCAGGTGTCGGGTGTCAGGTGTCAGGGCGCATCCGCCAGATGGCAGAATACAGATGCTGAAAGCGAGCAGATGAGGCATGATCTGGCGTTTGTTTCCTGGCCCATTAGTCGCTGACACCCGAAACCTGACACCTTATTTGTAGTGTTCTTCCATTGTCTCCACCAGTGCCGTTAACGTTTTGTTGACTGGCACTGAAATGCCCAGGCGTTCGGCTTCACGCACCACAAAACCGTTTATGGCCCTTATTTCAGTCGGGCGACGCTGATCCACATCCTGACCCATGGAAGAACGGTTGGCGGCTGTGGCGGCCGCCACCTGAAAAACATGATCGGCCGCATCTTTGCGAATCTCAATGCGCTGGGCCTGTGCCACACGAACAGCTTCTTCGACGGCGGTGCGGCTGAGTTCTCTGGTTGGCTCAAGATCCAATATTTGACCGTTTCTTATGCCGGTTAAGGCCGTGATGGCATTGATGCCGACATTCACGAGCAGTTTATCCCAGATCACCGGGCGAACATCGTTGATTGCGGTAGTTTCGATTCCGGCCTGGGTGAATTGATCGGCAATTTGGCGCACGTTTTTTAACTCTTTTTCTTTTGGGGCCCACATTCCGACAGTTGTTGGGCCGGTCCCGGCGTGCCGGATCGAACCGGCTTTGAGCATGGTGGAACCATGCGACGTTGTCCCCACCAGGATACGATCGGGCGAGATGAACTGCGCGATCCTTTCTGCGTTGCCCATGCCGTTTTGCAGGGTCATTACCAGCCCTTTGGAGCCAGCCAGCCGTGCGGCGGTTTGCGCGGCGGCTTTGGTTTGGGTGGCTTTTACAAAAATTAAAACCAGTTCCGATAATCCGATTTGTTTTGAATCCGTGACGGCATTCAACCTGACGTTACGGGTTTGTCCATCAAATTCGATGGTGACACCATTTTGGTCGACCGCATCCATGTGCTCCTGCCAGATGTCATAGAGCCAGACCGTATGGCCGCCTTCAGCCAGGAGGGTGCCGAACAGGCTGCCCATGGCACCGGCTCCGACAATCGCAATTTTCATAACTATTCCCCTTGCCAGGCCTTTTCATTCGAAACCGTCCTTGGCCTCTGGTTAGCAAATCGTCTGGCAAATTCGAAATCCTAAGCCCTAAATCCGAAACAAATTTTAAATTCAAATGTTCCAATGACCCAAACAATACGACTCACACATATTCCGCAAGTCATGTTTCTGTCATTTTGATTTTAAAAATTCGATATTGTTTCGAACTTCGGATTTCGACATTCGGATTTAATCCTTCTAAAATTAATATATCAAGATCCAATCTGCCATAAACCTTTTTAAAGATCTATAAGCCTCTTCCTTCGTTCAACCAGCAGGCCACTGAGTGTTCCGGCGCTGCCTCTACCAGAGCCGGCCGCTTTGTTTTACATTGCGCAAACGCATGCCGACACCGGGGATGAAAGCTGCAACCCGGTGGCGGGTCGATCGGACTGGGCACATCACCTTCCATGGGAAACGGCTCGGTTTGATGGTGCGGGTCGAGCATGGGTACGGCTTTTAACAACGCGGCTGTATATGGATGGCGGGGTGTGAAGCTGAAACTTTCAGCCGGTGCCAGTTCAACAATCGTTCCAAGGTACATTACCGCAATGCGATCGCTGATGTGTTCGACCACACTTAAATCATGGGAAATAAAAACATAGGACAGCTGAAACTCTTGTTTAAGATCCGCTAACAGGTTAATGACCTGGGCCTGAATGGAAACATCCAGGGCGCTCACCGGCTCATCGGCAACAATCAGTTCCGGGCGCACGCACAGGGCCCGCGCAATGCTGATGCGCTGTCGCTGTCCGCCTGAAAATTCATGGGGATATTTGTCCAGATCGGATGCGCGCAAACCGACTTTTGCAATCAGTTTGGTCGCGACCTCTTTGCGTTCGTTTTTGGAAATATTTTGTACGGCACGCAAGGGCTCGGTAACGATGGCGTCTACTTTCATGCGTGGGTCTAAACTTGCATAAGGGTCCTGAAAAATGATCTGCATGCGCCGCCTCAGCGGGCGCATTTCTTTAGCACTTAAATTTTGAATCGGTTGACCGTTAAATTCGATATGACCACTGGTGGGCTCGACCAGCCGCAAGATCAGGCGTCCAAGTGTCGTTTTGCCACAGCCGGATTCCCCCACCAGGCCGATCGTTTCACCGCGAGACAGCGCAAAAGACACCCCGGCAACGGCCCGCACCCAGGCCCGTGGCCTGGTCAACAGTCCTCCGCCCAGCGGAAATTCTTTTACCAGGTTGTCAACCTTTAACAAGGGCGCTTCAGGCACTGGACTTCCTCCGATCCGGGTGGAGCTTAAGCCAACAGCGCGCCCGCTGGCCATTGCCAATCTCAAACAGCTCGGGCTGCTGCCTGAGACAGACCTCAAATGCATGTGGACAGCGGTCTGCAAACCGGCACCCGACAACAGCTTCAATCGGGGCTGGAACG
>JASFJF010000316.1:0-5255 GCA_050122255.1 Desulfobacterales bacterium | reverse complement strand
AAAACTGTCCGTGGCGCCGTGACATATTAGCCGGGCAGGTACATGATGAAAATGCCTTCATCGTCGGTGGCGTTGAAGGCCATGCAGGGCTTTTTGGAACCGCCGGCGATATGAGCACCCTGTTAATTGAACTGTTGGGTGCTTATCAGGGCCGGATAGCCAACGGCGTTTTTAGCCGGGATTTGTTGCATCAATTTTTCAAACGCCTACCACAGACTGATAAAGCCATGGGATTTGATATGCCGCTTTTGGAAGGCGCCAGCTGTGGCCGGGGCTTTTCTCTGAATAGCGTTGGGCATCTGGGATTTACTGGAACTTCTTTTTGGATGGATCTTGAAAGATCTATCATTGTCGTTTTGTTGACGAATCGTGTGCATCCCACCCGCAAAAACGAGCACATCAAAGCCTTCAGACCCCGTTTGCATGATGCGGTTGTGAATACTCTGGAACAATAAATTTTTTAATGATTAATTTTACTTGTCATGTTACAATAAACCAGTTTTACTGTTCATTTAATTTTTTTTTTGCACCTTCTTTACAGTGAGGCCTTTTTGAATGAACTTATTTTTCGATAAAATTTTAGGTGTGTTTTCAGACGACCTAGCGATTGACTTGGGCACTGCCAATACCCTTGTCTACGTGAAAGGAAAAGGGATCGTTTTAAGCGAACCCTCTGTAGTGGCGGTCAGCACCGGAAACCGATCGCGCAACCGTGTTCTGGCTGTCGGATCAGAAGCGAAAAACATGCTCGGCAAAACACCCGGGAATATCCTCGCCATCCGCCCGATGCGCGATGGTGTCATAGCTGATTTTGAAGTCACCGAAGCCATGTTGCGTCACTTTATTCACAAGGTCCATAACCGGCGGACCTTTGTGCGACCGCGCATCATTATTGCCGTGCCTTCCGGGATAACCCAGGTCGAGAAACGCGCTGTTAGGGAATCCGCCGAATCCGCCGGTGCCCGCGAGGTGTTTTTGATCGAAGAGCCCATGGCAGCAGCCATCGGAGCGGGCCTTCCCATCACCGAACCAACCTGTAATATGGTGGTGGACATCGGCGGCGGCACAACAGAGGTTGCCGTAATTTCGCTAAAGGGGATTGTTTACAGCCGTTCGGTTCGCGTGGCCGGCGATAAAATGGATGCCGCCATTATCCAGTATATTAAACGTAAATATAATCTTCTGATCGGTGAGCGTTCTGCCGAAATGATAAAGACATCAATCGGTAATGCCTACCCGGATTCCCAGAACCTGGAAACCATAGAAGTCAAAGGCCGTGACCTGGCCTCTGGAATTCCGAAAATCCTATCGATAGATTCGGAAGAAATCCGAATTGCCATTTCAGAGCAAATTGATGCTATTGTCGAGACGGTGAAAATTGCGCTCGAACAGACACCTCCCGAATTATCCGCCGACATTGTTGATCGGGGAATCATTCTGACTGGAGGGGGAGCCCTGCTAAAGAACCTGGATAAACTTATCCGAGAGGAAACCAGTCTGCCGGTTACGGTCACCGACGACCCATTATCCACTGTGGCGCTGGGCTCAGGAAAAGCCCTCGACAATCTTGAGATCCTCAAGGAGGTTGTGGTTAGCTGAGCGTGTATTGCGTCGCTAAAGTGAACGAAGCGTTATGTTCTCCAAAAAGATGGTTCTAATCGTTGGCGTTATCATTCTGATAACGGTCAATGTCATCCTCCTCTCATTTTCCAGTAAAAGCCAATCAACCTTTGGATTAGGTCGAGTGGGCCTTTTATTGGTGTCACCCTTTCAAGAGCTGGTTACTCGTTCTATCCGTTTTGCGCGTGACATCTGGGAACATTATTTTTTTCTGGTGTCCGTTGCCCATGAAAATGAAAATCTAAAGAAGTCGTTGAATCAGTTTGTCGGGAAAAGCAATCAATGGCATGAGATTGATCTGGCCAATTCTCGCCTGAGGAATTTGCTGAATTTTCAAAAAGCACCGACCAAAAAAGTTGTGGCCGCTGAAGTTATCGGAAAGGACCCTTCGGGGTGGTTCAAGACGATTATCATTGATAAGGGCAAGTCCGATGGCCTGCAGAAGGGACTACCGGTGGTATTGCCCATCGGCATCGTCGGTCAGGTTATCGAAGCAGCCGGCCATTATTCCAAAGTCATGCTGGTCATTGACCGCAACAGCGCAGTGGATGCCTTGGTGCAACGCTCGCGGGCACGGGGCATCATCAAGGGTGAATCTGCCGATCAATGCCGATTTGAATTTGTTTTACGCAAACATGACGTTCAAATCGACGATACCGTCATTGCATCCGGGTTGGACGGTGTCTATCCCAAAGGGTTGCGAATCGGCCGTGTTGCGAATATCAGCCAGCGCAACTCCGATATCTTTTATGAAATTACCGTGGCGCCATTTGTCGATTATGAAAAACTGGAAGAGGTTTTGGTCATTTTACCTCCGCAAACACAGGATGTTGCGAGTCAACAATGAGATACGGCTTTTATATCGGCATTTGCCTCTTTTTGTTAATCATTCAAACCACCATTTTTCCTTCCATCCCCGTAATGCGAGACATGTATGACCTGTTAATACCCTTTGTGATCTTCATCAGCATCTGCCTGCCTGTTCGCGAAAGCCTGCCATTTGCTTTAGTCCTTGGTTTGATCATGGATAATCTTTCTGGAAGCCCGTTTGGAATGTATCTAACCTACTATTTGTGGCTGTTTATCGGTGTGCGCTTTATCATTCGATTTCTGCGGGTAAGCAATAAATTGTTTCTGTCAGCGGTTGTGATTGCTGCCGTCCTCGTTCAAAATATTCTAATGATTGCCACTTTTGCTTTTTTCGGGCCGTTGAGGCAACTGCCGATAAATGCTTTTGCGGTTGTCACCCAACAGTTTTTGTGGGTTTTGGCGACAGGACCTATATTTCTGTTATCCCTGCTGGCTCTGGCCAAAAGAATGAACATTCAATGGGATGGTGCTGCGCCGCCGCCAAACGCTTATGGATAAGTACTTAAAAACAGCAGATACCGATTGGTACAAGCAACGCATCACCGGCGTGATCGTTTGCGCCCTGGCGGCCTTTGTGGTGTTGTTTATTCGGCTGATATACCTGCAGGTCATTATGGGCGATGAATACCGGCGCCTATCTCTAAACAACAGCATTCGGCTGCAGAGTATCGATCCGCCCCGTGGCCGTCTGTATGATTGCAATGCGGATCTGCTGGTTGACAACCGGCCCTCCTTTGATGTCAATATTACCCTAAAGGATGCCGAGCCGTTGATGCCCACTCTTGAGAAATTGGCGCTGCACCTCAAAACACCAACAGGCGCGTTGCTGTCTCAAATAAAGCAGACACGGGGTGTATCGGCATATAGCCCTCTGTTGCTCCAGCATGATGTGGGGCGCAATACCCTGGCCTCAATCGAGGTCAATAAATTCGATTTGCCGGGGATTTCAGTTGATGTCAACCTACGGCGCCATTATCTCCATGAACGCCAGGCAGCTCATTTAATCGGCTATTTGAGCGAGATCAGCCCGACCGAACTCAAAAGCGGTTCTTATCCAGGCTGTCGCAGTGGAGACCTGATCGGCAAGTTTGGCGCCGAAAAGGTTTATGAAAACTTTTTGCGAGGCAAGCGTGGGGGGCGCCAGGTTGAAGTCAATGCCAATGGCCTGGTGGTCAGGATTTTGAAAACTGTTGAAGCCAAACCCGGGCACAATGTTTATTTGACCATCGACCAAAATTTACAGCAACGCGCCGAAGTGCTGTTGGATGGCGTGGTCGGCGCTGCCGTTGCCCTGGAGCCGTCATCTGGGAAAATTTTAGCCCTGGCCAGCAGCCCATCTTTTGATCAAAATTCATTTGTCGGCGGCATTACCCGCAAGCAATGGGATTCGCTAATTTCCAATCCCTTCAGACCGATGTCAAACCGGGCCATTCAGGGCGAATACCCTCCCGGGTCCACCTATAAAATCATTACCGCGCTTGCCGGGCTGCAAGAAGGCGTCATCGATGAGCGCAGCGTCTTTCATTGCCCGGGCTATCATCGATTCGGCAATCGGATTTATCGTTGCTGGAAAAAAGGGGGCCACGGGAAGGTTCACACTTTAAAGGCTGTGGAAGAATCCTGTGATGTCTTCTTTTATCAGGTCGGTCAACGTCTGGGGGTGGATCGCTTGGCATGGTATGCAAAGGCCTTTGGTCTCGGATCGCCCACCGGCGTTCGTCTCGATCATGAAGCCAACGGCCTGATTCCGACCGCAGCCTGGAAAAAAAGGCGTACTGGCGTGCCGTGGCAGGAAGGTGAAACGCTGTCGATTGCCATTGGACAGGGATTCAACCTGGCGACACCCATTCAGATGGCAGTTCTGGCTGCAGCAGTGGCCAACGGCGGTCATCGGTACCAACCCCTGATTCTGGACAACATTAAGACCGTGGATGGGCAGCTCCTGCAAAAAAACGAACCCAAATTGATTGGAAAACTGCCGGTTAGTCCCGCGCACTTGGAGCTTGTCAAACTGGGCTTATGGAAAGTGGTTCATGGTGAGAATGGAACGGCGCGCGGCAGCCGACTGCCCGATATCGATATCAGCGGTAAAACCGGTACTTCCCAGGTGATCAGTCGCAAAGAGAACGAATCCATGGCTGAAGAAGACTTGCCGGCCCATTTGCGATCCCATGCCTGGTTTATCGCCTACGCGCCTTCTGAAAAGCCAGCAATCGCAGTTGCGGTTGTCATCGAGCATGGCGAACACGGCTCCGGTGCTGCCGCCCCGATCGCCAAAGAGATGATCAAAACGTTTTTGCGCCAACCGACTGTCGGTTCACAGGCGGCAGCACAAGATAATGTCAATGATACTGCCAGCGATGGATAGTTTGGCCGTTGGCCTTTTTTGGGGTGCAGGTGTCAGCCCTTCTATTCGTCCCTGACACCTGAAACCTGAACCAGAACCGCCAACGGCGGAACTATAAAAACTGACACCTTAACACTGATACCTGAAACCTGAAACGCAGCGGCAGCGGAGTGACGAATGTTTGATAGACGACTGGTACAGTATTTTGATTGGGGTTTGATGGGCCTGGCCATCTTGATCGGGTGTGTCGGGCTGCTCACTTTGTACAGTGCGGTAACTGCTGAGACGCCGTTTCCACAAAAAGTGCTGTTCTACAAACAGCTCCTGTGGTTTTCTGTTGGGCTAACGGCCATGGTGACCGCTTTTTTGTTTAATTATAAAATGTTGGATCGCTGGGCCCAGCCGATTTACTTTGCCT
>JASFJF010000315.1:0-5262 GCA_050122255.1 Desulfobacterales bacterium | reverse complement strand
TCCAACAATTAAAATTCCGGCCAGGGCGGCCGTAATGACCGTATTGGAAATCAGGATGGTTTTCTTGCGTCCCAGGTAATCGGATAGCGGCATCACTGTTAACACACCAACCACCTGGCCGATGCCATGGATGGTCGCCAGCAGGCTGGCTTTTTCCAGCGGCTGGCCCAGCTGGTTTTTTGCATAATCGACCATAAAGGTTGTTATTCCGTAAAGACTATAAGCAATGGCAAAGTATGAAAGCCCGATCAACCAGAATCGATGGTTTCTGAACAACTGGTGCAATGACAATTTATGATCATTGCCCGCCGGAGATTCGATCTGATCCGTATCGTCTGATTTTTTTCCCCAGGGCGCCAACCCGAGGTTTTGCGGATCACTTCTGAGAAAGACCGCACTGAATATCGCCATACATAAAGCCATGCAACCCAGGATAAACCAGGCGTAATGCCAGCTTGAGGATTCAACGATTATAGGAACAAGGATTCCCATGGTCGCAAATCCCAAGCCATAGCCGGCGGAAAGGATTCCCAGCGCCAGGCCGCGACGGTGAAACGCAAACCAGCGCTGCACCAGCGTAATCACCGGAGCCCATAAACCGGTGGCCCCCAGACCGGCAAGACCGAAAAAAAAGCTGGCCGACCAGAGCGATCCGACGGTACCCATCAGAACAACAGCAACTCCGAGCACCAGCAGGCAAACGCTGATCACACGCCGAGCGCCGAGACGATCCGTCAAATATCCGGTCAGCGGAGCGATGGCGATATAGGTAAATAAATATGCATTGTAGATGGTGCCGGCGTCAGCTCTGCCAAGATCCAATGCCCGGATCATTTCCGGCAACACAATACCATAGCCCAGCCGCACGGAATAATTGACAAACAGATTAACAAATGAGATCCCCAATATCACCCAGGCCCAGTGCATGGCAGAATCTTTCTTCACCATCTTTTCCCTTTATTTAGATTCTCCGACTCACAACTATTTGCGTCACCCCGGCGATCAAACGCAACCGTGATTGTAAAAATTGTTTTCGGACGACACCATTTTTTTTGACATGTCAACGAGACGTGTGCCATAGAAAGGTGCAAGCACCGTTTCTAAAGACCTTAACTAAAAATGAACCCAGGGGCCAATATGAATTTAAAAGGTCTTTCCGGCGGCCAGTATCAACCGCTGTCACCACAACAAATCGACACCATTCACACTGCTTCCCTGAAAATTCTTGAATCAATCGGCATCACCTATGAACCCGGACTGGAGGCTACCCTCGCCATGCTCGAGGAGTCGGGCGCTACCATCGATCATAGGCGCAGTCGCATCACCTTTCCACCGAAACTGGTTAAAGCGCAGGCTGCCAGAGCACCCAAACAAATTATCCTTTACAGTCGCGACGGGAAAAATGATCTGAATCTTAGCCGGGACCACGTTTATTTGGGAACCGGTGGGGCAGCCATTAACATTCTGGATATTGAAAGCGGCCAGGTGCGACCATCCACCCTTAACGATCTTTACCAGATCGGCAGGCTCGTGGATGCGCTCGACAATATCCATTTCTTTTTGCGGCCGTGCATTCCAACAGATATCCCGCAAACAGCCTATGACGTCAATGTCTTTTATGCCTGTCTGAAAGCCACTGCCAAACACGTAATGGCTGGTGTTAACGATATAGAAGGATTGCGTATGGTACTGGACTTGGCTGCGATGATCGCAGGGGGACCTCAAAAGCTAAAAGCCAAACCGTTTGTTTCCATCATCGCTTCTTTTGCCATCAGCCCTCTGAAACTATGTACCCAATCCACCCTGATCATGCAGGAATGTGTGCGCAATCAGATTCCGGTTGCACTGTCCAGCGCACCGATGGCCGGCTCCACATCGCCACTGACCATGGCGGGCACCCTGGCACAACTGCATGCCGAGCAGCTGGCAGGGATCACCATCTGCCAGCTGACCCGGCCGGAAGCGCCGATTCTGTATGGCGGCATTCCGGGAATGGCCAACCTGCGAACCGCCGGATACCTCGGCGGAGCGGTCGAATGCGGAATGATGAACGCCGCCATTCACCAGCTGGCACATCATATCGGAGTGCCAAATTACAATTCATCGGGGCTTACGGACGCCAAAGTACCCGATGCCCAGGCCGGCTGGGAAAAGGCCCTGACTACCCTGCTGGCAGCCATGGGCGGTTCCAATTACGTTCATCATGCTGCCGGTATGCTCGAATCCATGTTGACGGTCGCCTATGAACAGTATGTGATCGACGATGAAATTATCGGCATGTGCTGCAAGGTCTTGAAAGGCATTGCGGTGGACCCGGAGCACCTTGCGCTGCACGTCATTGAAAGCGTCGGTCCCGGTGGAAATTTTATCACTGAGCCGCACACGATGGACCATTTATACTCCGAGTATTTTCGCGCAAGCGCCGTCACCGATCAAAAAGATCGTAATACATGGGTCGGCGATGGATCGAAGGATGCCAGAAAACGAGCCTGTGATTTGGCTCGCAAAATTCTGGCGGCAGAAGAGAAACCCTATCTGGATGCTAAAATCGATCAGGCCATTCGCAAAAGATACGAGATTTTGTTGTAGGGCAAGGTAAACGATAGTTCATCGATCCGGCGGAGGCCTGTGGATCTTCTGAAAGCGGTCTGACGGCTTGTTGCCAGTAGTCCTTTGTTAAGGACCTCTTATGTTCTTGGTTTTGCGCATAACGTTGAAGTTCAGGGTCCGCCGAGCGAAATCGAGGAGACTGGGAAAGGGCTGAGACCGCTCATATCGGTCCGCTGTAACGAATTGTTACCTGTGCATTTTATGCAAGCCTTACGCCATTGGGAACTATTGAATCAGGGGTAGCCAAAACAACAGCTCCATCCTCTCGGTGAAACCCCGCAACTAAACATTCAGACATTATTGAGCCAATTTGTTTCGGTGGGAAATTGACGACGGCAACAACCTGCTTACCTAATAAATTTTGCTTTGTGTAAAGATCAGTGATTTGAGCGCTAGATTTTTTTATTCCGATCTCTTTGCCAAAGTCGACTTTCAGTTTAAAGGCAGGTTTTCTTGCCTCTGGGAAGTCCTGCACTTCTACGACCGTTCCTATTCGAAGTTCTACTTTTTGAAAATCGCTCCATTCTATGTAATTCATTGTTTAAGATTCCATTAGATTTTAAAATCGGAATGACCCATAATGACAATGTGATTAATTTTTTCATTGATTTAAATTGCGCATTACGGTGAGTTGAGCGGCTTGGTTGCATGAAGTGCGACAGATCCGCTCGACGACTGGTTAGATGCTATGGCGTTGCTAACACCGCCTGTATTTTTTTTTGATCAGCATATTGAATATAGCTGGTTATAGAAGTCTTTACATCCTGATTGGTCATAAGTTCTTGCATAGCTACCTGACCCACTAGTTCAAATGCTTTACGAAGCGCTAAAGGATCAGTTTTTTGAGCTGATTTAAATTCTGATGCACAATCTTCGGCTAATAGTCGTGTAACCAAAGTACCAACATATTTGTCGATTTTGACTCTATCGTCTTGTTTGATGTTCGAGTATGAACTCATTTCAGGATGTGCTGCAAGTGCAAAATATATCCATTTTGCAAGATTTTTCCTTTCTTTTCCTGTTAACGAGTCGACAAGACAGGTACCTAAATCGAGCTCGCTGGCATTCACAGGGGATAACCAGACGGTTACAGATAAAAAGACAATTGATAATGCCATAAACTTATTTTTCATGACGCCTCCTTCTTTTATTTTGTTTCATCTTACTAAAAGACGAGAGTCGGCCTTATAATATTGAAGTTGATTCCTAACTCCCTGAGCATTTTTTCTTGAAGGGCCTTACCCCTATAATAAGGAAGACTATCTGACTCTGTAGCCTTGGTAACGCTTATTTGGACATTTTTCTTAATGCCAGCCTTCTTGGCACATTCAAATAGCGTCTTTGTATTGAGAACACTTGCTGCCATTATTGAACCGTGTTCTGTAAAAACATAAAGCAACGTTTTGGAATATTTAAGTTTTGAAAGGTGGTCGCAATTTGCGACTACTTTTTTTAGAACACTACCGTTAGAAGTGAGCTGCGGCTCAATTGAGCAACAAGCCTGCACGGTCTTTTACGAAAAATCGCCATCTTTACGCCGTCAGCTCCACTGATTGTTAGCTTTTACCTCTCTTTGGGTAAAACCCTTGATAAAATTGCCACGGATACAAGAATTAAAATTGGCCAAAATAAGACAATCATTTGATACTTTTTTATCTTCTTTAATTATCTTAAATATTAAAACTAATGTCAAAAATTTCTGGGAACCGTTCAGGAAGTCTGTGATTGCTGCAGTGCGCCTGAGAAAAATGCCGAATGGTATGTTCACTGGGCCATAGCTTTTTTCAGATTTTAGGAAGGATACGCCTCTTAAACAACGATCGGCAGATGATATCCAGCTGCTATTACAGGAATTCAGCGCACAGCATGGGATCCAGCCCTGGCAGGTCCAAAAGGCGGAGGATTCGCAGGTATTTTATATGACACCTATCTGAAATCGGGGCTTAAGCTTAAACGTCTTAGCCCTCTGGGACCGAAATCCGCACCTTCATCTCTCATTCCAATAGGCGTGAGCTTTTCCGCGATCACATGCTCCCGAATTAAGAACTCGATGCCATTGTTTATTTCTTCATCGTTCCTGCGTTGTTTGGTTAAGAGCCTAAGAATGAAAGCGGCCGTATGGTGTGGGTGCGGCGGTGAGGTGTTATTGATCGGGCGAGAATAAGCCCCGCCCCTGCATCTGACTTTTAGATACTGTCATCTTAGAACTTATTTCACCTCCACAGATTCCCCATGTCTGGGCACCACAACTGAATAGTCTTCCTTTTTTAGAAATTCGGCAAACGACAGGATCTGATCTTCTTCCCCGTGGACGAGGGCGATCTTTTTGATCTTCAAATTAGATTTTTTCAAAAAATGGAGCATTTCATTTTTATCGGCATGGGCGCTGAATCCGCCCAGCTTGAGGACATGGGCCTTTAGAGGATATTCCTTGTTAAAAAACCGTACCACCGGCGGCTTTCCTTTGCGTCCTGATTTTGCGTATTTTAAACCCATATCGAGAATTCGTCGACCCAGGGTATTCTGGGCCTGATAGCCGACCATTAAAACCGTATTATTCTCGTTGTGAATTTTAAACCGCAGATGATGCAGGATGCGCCCGGCTTCACACATTCCAGAGGCCGAAAGCACAATGTGCGGTTTGGTCTCATG
>JASFJF010000314.1:0-5262 GCA_050122255.1 Desulfobacterales bacterium | reverse complement strand
AGTTTAGAATATCATTCACCATTTTATCCGCTTTGTCAAAAACAGAACCGCCAGCCCGGATTTTTATCGTCCGTTTATTCATTATTAAGGAGGCTTAATCGGATTATCAAAAAAAAAACGAAACCGGCGAAACTTTTTCAAAGGCTTGGGTCTGTATCTAAATCTCCACCATTTTTGCCAATTCTGATTCCAGATCGATCCCATATTTTTTGATGCGCTTCCATATTGTTACGCGGCTGACACCTAAAATGCGCGCAGCTTCGGATTGATTGCCGGCGACCTGGCGCAGCGTATCGATCAGTTTTTTTCGTTCTTCTTCCCACGATGCAGCGCTTTGATGGTGGTTTACTTGAGGCCTATTACCGTTGGCGCTGATTTTGGGGGGCAGGTGTTCTTTGTTGATCCAATTCCCCGAGCACAACACAAATGCGTATTCAATCGCGTTGCGCAACTCCCGAACATTACCCGGCCAGGGATAAGTTAAAAGGGCTTCCATGGCTTCAGGGGTCAGACCAACAATTTTTTTGCCCGATTTTGCGGCATTTTGTTCAATAAAATTTTGTACGATCAGGTGGATATCATCAAGCCGTTCTGAGAGAGCCGGACATTTTAAAGGAAACACGTTGATGCGGAAAAACAGGTCTTCGCGAAATAATTCTTGGGCGATAAGATTCTCAAGATCTTTGTTGGAGGCAGAGATTATCCTGACATCCACTGGAATCGGTCGATGATCGCCGACGCGTTCGATTTCTTTTTCCTCCAGCACCCGCAACAGTTTCACCTGAATGCCCGGCGGTATGTCGCCGATTTCATCTAAAAAAATCGTGCCTTCGTGGGCGGCTTCGAAACGACCGATGCGCGTACGGTCCGCCCCCGTGTAAGAGCCTTTTTCATGGCCAAACAGTTCGCTTTCCAGAAGGTTTTCATTCAGGGCAGCGCAATTGACTTTAATAAACGGTTTGCTCTTGCGGGGACTGTCTTCATGGATGGCCCGGGCAACCAATTCTTTGCCGGTACCGCTCTGACCATAGATAAAAACCGGGGCATCTGTCTGAGCCACGTTTTCGATGAGTTCGAAAAGGCGCTGCATTGGTAAAGATTCACCCAGCAATCCGTGGTGGTCCTCTTCCAGCCGACAGCTTTTGCGCAAGGTTAAGATTTCCTGCTCCTGACGCACCATCTGAGAGATGTCGGTGAAGGTTTCCACCGCACCGATCATCTGGCCATCGGAATCCCTGAGCACGGTCGCATTTTTGACGACATGCAGAGCGCGTCGGTCTTTTTTAGAAATTAGACATTTTTTGGCTTTGACGTTGCCGGCGACAAACAGGCGGCACCAGTTTTCACCCGCACCCCGACCGTACAGTTCGCAGCCGGTGCAATTTAGAATACGGCAATTCTGACCAACCAGCTCATCGGCCGAGTAACCGGTCAGCCTCTCGGCCGCCGGATTCATTGCCAGAATGTTGCCCTCCGGATCCATCACCATTAGACCGTCTTGCAAGGTGTCGACGATGGTTTTCCAGTATTTGGCAAGTTCCATTAGCATGTACCCCCTTTATGCAAAAATCGTGCGCTGATAAAAGCAGATAAAATCTTCATTTTACAGCAGGCCCAAAATTTCAAAAAAAATATCAACTGCGTTTGCGTTCCGACCTACATCTTCAATCATTCACTTGATGGCATTCCTGAAATAAATGATACCATAAAATGAATGAATGTCAGGCGTAAATTGTTAAGGGTGTTAACTTTACTGTGTTAACTTAATGCCTGATGTTAACAATTGCAATGCCAAAATGGGGAGCTTCGGTTTTTCAATGCCTACACCTTGACGCATCCGTCCGGCGCACATTTACAATTAATCTTTTCTTATGCGAACACGGTATTGGAAGTGTTAACCTGTTAACTTGACAACGGTTAGCACTTATCCTTTAAACAACTCTGCAAAAAAATAATTATAGAAAATATATAATGATATTAGAAAGTTGTATATTTTATGAAACTCCGAAGTTTTGGCATAGGGTTTGCTACGCTAATATAACCTGGATAGTAAAGCTAACCTGAATAGTAAAGCGTGAAATCCTGCCGAAAAAATCTGAAATTATAGTTGCATTTATTAATTTTCTAAACCAAATAGATTGTATCAAGCAGAAAGGAGAAACCATGATTCGAAAGCTAATTGTAACCGCAATGGCATTGTTTTTTGTGTTTTCTACCGTGGGCCTCAGTTTTGCGCTGGATAAGGGCAACAAGCGCAAAGGCAAATACACCTACCGCAAAGTTTATAAAGCCTGCTTCGAGCGCGGTGCGGTTGATTCTCAAACGCCCCCCATCAGCCCGGCGGATAAGACCCAGGCTGAATGGGAAGCGCTTTTTACCAGTCAAGATTATACTCAGTTCGGCTGTGAGGAAGAATGGAACAATTTGAATGACACCCAGGTGTCCGATATCTACACCTATTTATACGAGCATGCTTCGGATTCACCGACTCCGGCCAAATGCAAATAGAAACGTTACAGATTCAACTCTAAGGCCTCCGGGCTCACGGCCCGGCGGCAAAAATAAACCCGAAAGGAGAACATTATGCGGATCAAAGGATTAGCCGCCATATCCTTGGCTTTGTGCATGGCACTGGTTTTCGGATGTGCGACTACACAGAAATCTGCCGAGCCGGCCAAGGCCGAATGGCAGTTTCATGACATAGTGGACGTGGCGTTCGTGCAGCCATATGCTACCGTGCCCCAGCCGCAAGGTGTGATGATCATCGATTCGCGGCCCTATAAGCCTAAATATGCCAATGGGCACATTCCCACCGCCGTCAGCATACCGGACAGCCAGTTCGACAAAATGACCGACCAGCTGCCCGAAGACAAAAACACGCTGCTGATATTTTATTGCGGCGGGCCCACCTGAAAGCTGAGTCACAAATCCGCCTGGAAGGCGGAAAAACTCGGTTATACCAACGTTAAGGTCTTTGCCGCGGGTTATCCGGCCTGGATGAAAACCAAAGGCAATTACGCGTCGGTTTCAGTTGAATATGTGGCCAAACAGCTTGAGGGCAATGAGGTCGTCGTCATCGACTCACGGCCTAAAAAGCCCAAGTATGACAAGGGCCATATTCCTTCGGCCATCAGTGTCCCCGAGAGCCAGTTTGATAAGCTGCAGGGCAAATTGCCGCGGGACAGCCAAACCCCGCTCATTTTTTACTGCGGCGGATTCACCTGAAAGCTGAGTCATCAATCCGCCCGGCGGGCGGTAGAGCTCGGCTATACGAATGTCAAGGTGTTTGCGGCGGGTTATCCGGCCTGGAAAAAGGCCTATGGTGGTGCGGCGGCAGCCGTACAGGTAAAAGGCGGGCAAGAAGAAGGCTCGATCGACATCGCGACTTTTAAAAAGATCATCAAGGAAAACCCGGATAGCATTATGCTGATCGATGTGCGCGATCCCGATGAGTTTGCGGCCGGAGCATTCAAAACCGCGCTCAACATTCCCACCGATGAACTGGAGAAAAAAATCCCTACGCTGCCTGAGGACAAACCGATCGTGTTCGTCTGCAGCACCGGGGCCAGAAGCGGTGAGGCCTATTACATGGTTCAAGACATTCGACCGGAATTGAAAGAGGTCTATTATCTGGAAGCGGAACTGACCTTTCAGAAAGATGGTTCTTTCGAGATTAAAGAGCCGGCATCCTGAAGAAGGATCTCATTTAAATAGGATAGGCGTTGCAGCCGTTGCTTTCAGGAGCGGCTGCAGCCCAAATACTGCTATTACCGGATAGTGCCCACCGAAAGTTGGAGCGAAAAATGGAAATAACTGAAAAGAAAAATCCGCTCTTTATGAGTTTGGTTTTACTGGCTTGTTGGTTGATACTGATGCCGTCAGTTGCCAATGCAGCCGATTCAAATGACAAACAGGCGCCCGGACGCTCAATGGCCCAGCAGGCCATCAAATCCAAAAAGCTATGGCGGACCTCCGATCATTCCAAACACAAGGTTCTGCAAAAAGATTTTACATCCGGTGCCGAATTGACCCGGGCCTGCATTTCTTGCCACTCTGAGGCCGAAACCCAATTTCACAAGACCATTCACTGGACGTGGCTTGCGGATCCATCCGATACCAAAAGGGAATACGGCAAAGCTGGCAACTCGCTGAACAATTTTTGTATTTCAACCAATAGAAACGCCGATGCCAGCTGTCTGGCATGTCATCCGGGCTGGGGGACATCAAAGGAAAGCCCGGTCAACTGTCTGGTGTGCCACAGCCAGACGAAGATGAACTTTGATGAAGCCATTGGCGACATCAAAGGATTTTTAGAAGAAGGCGATGATGAGTCCAAGGAGATGGCGCGCGAAATTCAGGCCGAGCTGCGGGCCGCCGCCCAGAACATCGGTCTGCCGGCGCGCCAGAATTGTGGCTCGTGCCATTTTTACGGCGGCGGTGGCGACGGGGTCAAACACGGGGATCTGGACACTTCTCTGGTCAAACCCAGCAAATCCCTGGATGTCCATATGGGGGTCGACGGCCAGAACTTTACCTGTACCCGCTGCCATACGACATCCCTGCACAACATCTCCGGTCGCGTTTACACGCAGCCGGCGGCCACCGATCGCAAAAGCCTGGTGGAGGATGATCTGGCCAATAAGATTACCTGTGAATCCTGCCATACCAGCCAGCCGCATAAAAGTGGCCAGAAGATGAACGAGCATACCGATAAGGTGGCCTGCCAGAGTTGTCATATACCGGATTTCGCCAGAGTGAATCCCACCAAAATGTCTTGGGACTGGGCGCAGGCAGGCAAGTTAAAAGACGGCAAAAAATTTAAGACCAAAGATGAATTTGGCAAGTTCGATTATATGTCCATCAAAGGTCAGATGAAATGGGCCAAACATGTCAAGCCCGAATATCACTGGTATAACGGTGTGATTAAATCCGTGACCGCCAAGGATAAGATCGATCCGGACGGAATCGTAAAAGTTTCCTGGCCGGTGGGTGATCGGCAAGATGCCAATTCGCGCATTTATCCGTTTAAGGTGCATAAAGGCAATCAGCCGTATGATAAAGTTAATCAGACCTTGCTGATGCCGCTGCTTTCCGGCAAGCAAGGTTATTGGAACACTCTCGACTGGAACGAAGCGTTAACACTGGGCCAAACGTCCATGGGGCTGACGTTTTCGGGTGAATTTGATTTTGTCGAAACCGGCTATGTGTTTCCAATTACGCACATGGTGGCCCCCAAAGATAAATCGCTGTCCTGCACGGAAT
>JASFJF010000313.1:0-5272 GCA_050122255.1 Desulfobacterales bacterium | reverse complement strand
GTCCAGCTGGTCCACGCATTCAACGAGATCGTCCCCAAGATCGAGGAACACATGCGCATGAGCCACGCCCTGGGGCTTGCCCAGGAGGTGCAACAGAGCCTTTTGCCTCAAAGCGATCCTTTGCTTGCGGGATTCGATATTGCGGGTACGAGCATATATTGTGATGAAACCGGCGGCGATTATTACGATTTTATCGAAACCAACCGAGACGGCCAGGCTGGTCTGGCCGCAGTCGTTGGGGATGTTTCGGGTCACGGGGTATCCTCCGCCCTGCTCATGGCCACGGCGCGGGCCCTGATCATGCTGCGGGCTTCCATGCCCGGTGAAGCTGCCGGCATCATCAGCGACGTCAACCAGTACTTGAGTCTGGACACTGCCCAAACCGGGAATTTCATGACCTTCTTTTACTCTGAATTCACGGAGCTTGGAACGGAGGTACGGTGGGTTCGCGCAGGGCATGACCCGGCCCTGGTTTACGATCCCTTCGCGGACGCGTTCGATGAACTTAAAGGTCAAGGTGTGCCGCTCGGATTTGAAGAGTCTTTCGAATACGACTCTTTTCAACGTCGATTAGAACCTGGCCAGGTTATTGTAATCGGAACTGACGGCATCTGGGAGACGCACAATAAAACTGGTAAAATGTTCGGAAAAGAAGCGTTGATGGAAATTATTCGTAAAAAACATACGGCGTCTGCCCGACAGATCGTGGACACCGTTACAGAGGCACTTGAGCAATTTCGGGGCGATGAGGCACCGGAGGATGATATAACTCTCGTTGTGATTAAGGTGGACGGTTGAATCCCGGAACCTGACCAACCAGAAGTAGCTGGATAATGACAGAAACCAACAACAAGCTCAGGCGCTTAATTGGCCTGGCGGTCAGAGCATTCATCCTGGCGTCCGTTGCGGCTGTGATCGTGCCGATGCCGCAATATGCCCGCAGCCTCAGCGGTGAGGAGTATATTGTCTGGTTGGCGCGGTTGATATGGGTGTTAGTACTGACCGTCGGTGTCGGTATCATGCTGCAGGTGGTTGGCATCCTGACCCGAAAATTGCAACATAAATTACGGAAAACCAAGTGATGTTAGTTTTTCTACGAAACTGGTATTATCTGCTGGGCTCAAGACCAATTTCGCAGACCATCCGATTGTACCGATAAAGTGATTTTAAGCCTTTCATTTTGACTCGTCTACTTTTCAAGCGTTTTTGACCAGGCCGATAAAACAGTTTCATTTCAAAGTGCCACCAATATCTTGATGGTCGATAATGCCACGTGGCTTCGTCGTAAAGACATCCATTAGTGCGGATGGCAACCAAAGTTGTTACCACCCGAAACGACCTGTGTCGCAACGCTATCATGGCAAATGCTTTAATACACGCAATCTGCACTTTATTCGATGTTGACATTTGCTGTACACTTCTATAAATTTTTAATAAGCAATCTATTTAGGTTTACGCCACAAACGCTTAATGGAAAGGGGGTAAGATGACAAAAGCAGAATTAATTGAAAAAATGGCTAAGGATGCGAAAATCACCAAGGTTGCCGCTGGCGCTGTTTTAGATTCTTTTATGGGCAATGTTACCAAAGCCTTGAAAAAACGAAATGGCAAAGTGACATTGGTAGGCTTTGGCACTTTTAAAAAAGTTTACCGAAAGACCCGCAAGGGCCGGAATCCGCAGACAGGGAGAACGATTAAAATCAAAGGCAGAAATGTTGTAAAATTTAAAGCCGGCAAAGCCCTTCAAGCAAAAATCTAAATTCTGTTATTTACGATTATATGGGCATCTAATAAGGTTCTTTAACACCTGATTAGCTGCCCATTTACATTTAGACATCCAAGTTTTCAATTCACCTCATCTCTTCTGCGCCGGTTACCTTTTTTAGATACCGTTGTGTCGCAGATCGATGAGCATGCCGCAAAATAATCCAACAGACAATCTCAATCGGAGTTTCGGATCTGGATGTATGAGCGGCTGCATGACACCTGAGATCCTGGGGCCGCAAATTCACACCCTTCAGATCGCCCGCTTTTTAACCATAATCCGGTTTGCGTGGCTTGTTTGCTTTGAAAATAGTTACATCGACAGATGCTACTGCCGGACAACCCAAAGAAGTCCATGAGCAGGTAGCTGCCATCACACCTCTGAGGCGACTGGGTATGCCCGACGATATTGCAGGTGTTATTTTATTGTTACAATCAAGTCCCAAGATAAGACGGCTGGCGGCCAGGACGAGCCTGTACTTTTCTGCATCGGAAAGCTTCCCTTGTCACTTGATGGCCGAATAAAGTTTTTGCTGCAAATGACCGATAATAAAGTTGACTGTCTGTTTAATCTGGAAACCATGATTTTGATTTGCGAAACATAAATGACAGAACCATGTTTGCAAATAATCTTTGTTAAAACCTTCGTTAAAAAGGAAAAAAATTTTTATGGATGTCCCTAATAAAGTCGTTGAAAAAAGAACTGCCACACGCATACCTTACTCAGGACATATCTTCTTTACAACAAAGAGCGGTTTATATGAGGGAGAATTAAAAAATTATAGCAAAAACGGACTTTTTATAAAGACCCAGGAAGATCTCACTTTGGGTGATTTTATCACTGTGGCATTACCCTACGTCGAAGGTAAACAAATCAAATTCCAAGCTCAAATATTATGGCGAAACACGGAGGGTTATGGAGTTGAATTAGTAAAGGCACGTACTGATAATTTCCTTAAACTTAACAAAATAGAAGCCAAATTATAACATTCACCACTTAGGTGATAACTGCTGTATACAACAGGTTTGCCCCATTTTAAATCTGATGTACCTCCAACAATGTTGTAAATATCAAATCTGAAAATTTTTGTGACATACGATTTATATCCCCACATTCCCCCCTAAAAAATACAGAGTCAGCGCGGATATCGCTTTCAGGAAGGACCTTAATTACAAGGAGGTTGAAATTGTCAAATTTTTCGTTCAACTTTTAAGCCTGCTTTGATACCCAAAAAAACATCATCATGTCAGATAGTTAAGCGAATTTATAATTCATTCGGTAATCCAACAATATGAAGGGCACGCTGAATTGTGAAGAAGGCACGACCTTCACAATTTTGACACTTGTAAAAAATTGAAGACTTGTTTAAGCCATGTTGAGATGTAAGAGTTCATAATATAGAAAGAAAATAATTATAAATCTTTCAAAAGGATTATAAAAATTATGGCTAATTCTACAGATCAGTTGATTTTTGATGTTGATTTTGCGCGCAAACAATTTCCGTTCTTTGATTTAGACCAATCTAATGAATGGGCTTTTTTTGATAATGCAGGCGGAACATTTCCTTGCAGGCCCGTGGTCGATAAACTTGAGTACTTTTACAAATATAACAAGGTTCAACCCTACGGTGATAATGCACCTGCTCGAGCTGCAGGAAAGCAGATGGACAAAGGAAGAAAAGTGATTTCAGATCTATTGGGTGTTGCTATGGATACTATCACCATAGGCCCATCAACTACCCAAAATTTAAATACATTAAGCAATGCTTGTACAGGGTTTCTCTCAAAAGGAGATGAGATCATTATTTCCGAGCAGGACCATGAGGCAAACATCGGTGGATGGGAAAGGATTGCAAAGCACACAGGGGCAACCTTGAATATGTGGGAGGTCAATGAGAGTGACGGTGAACTTGATTTAGCATATTTGGAAAAATTACTGAACAATAATACTAAAATTATTTGTGTCACACACAGCTCTAATATTATCGGAACAGTGAACCCCATCGATCAGATTATTGATATGGGGCACAGTTTTGGCGCAAAAGTAATTATTGACGGAGTTTCTTATGCACCGCACCGTTGGCCTGACCTATCTGTCACAAAGGCTGATGCATATTGTTTTTCTACATATAAGACATACGCGACTCACCAAGGGATTATGTATGTATCACCAAGTTTTTTAGAAATGCTGGAGCCCCAGTGTCATTTTTTCAATGCCCACCGGCCATGGTCACAGCTGGATGCAGCCGGACCAGATCATGCCGGAATTGCGGCCCTTGCAGGGCTTAAAGACTATTTTGAGATGCTTTATGATCATCATTTTGAAAAATATGACTTGCCTTTGCATACAAAGGCATCAATGATTTCTAATCTGATGAACCGTCATGAAGCATCATTATGTAAATTATTGTTAGAAAGACTTGCACATTTGCCGACAAGAATACTCGGGAAAAGCACCATGACGGGAAGGGAGGCTAATGTTGCCCTGATTTCAGAAAATCATACATCAGCCCGGTTGAGCACCTTGATCAGTAAAAAGGGTATAGCAACCAAGCACGGTCATTTCTACGCCTACCGAATTATTAAAAAAATGGGTCTTAACCCGGAAGACGGTGTTCTTAGATTGAGTTTTGCCCATTATAATACAATGAATGAAACCGTACGGCTTACAAATGCATTGTCTGATGTTTTGCGTTATTGCAAGATATGATGGTTTCAACATTTAGAGAGCAACAGTGCTTTTAGAATCGTGTGACGATAGAAAGCGAGTTATGGCATGACAAAAGTAAGATTTCTGTATCTCATTATATTGGTGCCAATAATCTTTCTTCTTGCAATCCTTAGTGCTTGCACTTTAGAGCAACTTTACGGCCCCTATTCTGGTTTTCAACTGGGAGATATTCCACGAAGTGCTAATGGTCCAACACTGGCAGAACAACTCGGGTTTACGAAAGAATCTATAATAGTAATAGTTCATGCCGATGATATAGGCATGCATATTGATCAAACAGATGGATCATTTGAGACCATGCGATATGGAATGGTTAAAACTGGAAGCGTTATGGTTCCTTGTCCTGATTTTGATAGGACGGCAAAGATTTGGGCAAAAAATCCGAATCTCGATCTGGGAGTACATCTTACGCTTAACAGCGATTGGGGGGAGAAATATGGTTGGGGGGGCGTTCTACCGAAAAGCAAAGTCCCCAGCTTATACAACTCTAAGGGAATCATGTGGCGGAAGCCTTATAAATTAATGGCGAATATGGATGTGGAAGAAGCGCTAATGGAAATTGAGGCACAGATTCTGAAAGCCTTCAAAGCTGGACTTAAACCGACTCATATTGATGGGCACTACGGTAATTATTATATGAGTTATGATCTTGCAGTGGGAGTTAAAAAACTTTCCCGAAAATATAACTTGCCAATGAAGCCGCATCATAAGCTCAGAAAGGAAATGCGCGAACAGGGATATGTTTTCCCCGATACCTGTTGGATGTTTTTGATTTTA
>JASFJF010000312.1:0-5291 GCA_050122255.1 Desulfobacterales bacterium | reverse complement strand
GTTTATTTGCTGGATGCCCATAATCGCGTTTTACGACAGCTTGAACTGAGCGCGATCCTGCTGTCCCAATTGCAGCGCGGCGAAGTGGCTCTGGTGGAATCATTGGAAGAGCTGCCGAATTTTAAAAATCGTATTTACACGGCCGATCAATTTTTTGAATCCCTGGAATCTTTTCACGAAGAAGCCCGTCACAGTATGCTACCGCATCCGGAATTGTTGCTGACAACACCCGGTCAAATTGTGCGTGTTGGTATTTCGGATGAAACCCAGGCCGGCTTCATCGAACTGGGTTTTGAATTCTTTGCCAATAACGAGCACCGGGTCCTGGTCGTCCAGGGCCAGGAATGGGCGGTCTGGCGGCTGCGAGCGCATCTTGAAGGCCTGGATCAGGACCAGGCAAGCGGCCAATCTGAAGAACAAAAACAGCATTGGACACGTTAATGAGCACATTTGCCGTTTGGATGCGGCGCTTCATTACTTTTTTTTACCTGGCGCTTGTGCTGGCGGGACTGGGCGCTATGCTGGCGGTGGGGTTATTTTTCATTGCATTGCACGATTTGCCCCGGGTACCGGAACCGCTCGCGCGCATTATCGAAACACCCCCGACGGAAATATTTGCATCCAGCGGCGAAAGATTGATGATCATTGGCGGGCGGGAAGTCGTTCCCCTCAATCGGATTTCGCCTGAATTTATTCAGGCGGTGATTGCCACTGAAGATCACCGTTTCTGGGAACATCACGGCCTTGATAAGTTGCGCACGCTGAAAGCTCTGTGGATAACGCTTTTTGAGTCCGGGAAAATTCAGGGGGCCTCAACCATTACCCAGCAGCTTGCCAAAAACCTGTTTTTCAGCTACCGGCGAACCTATATGCGCAAGTTTCGTGAGCTGATGGTGGCTTTGCAAATTGAAACCCAGTACAGCAAGCGTGAAATTTTGGAAGCCTACTTGAATCAAATCCCCTTTGGCGTCGGGGCCTATGGAATCGAGCAGGCGGCTCGATCCTTTTTCGGCAAGCCCGCCCTGGAACTTGACCTGGCCGAAGCTGCATTGCTGGCCGGTCTGCCCAAGTCGCCTACCCGTTATAACCCATACCGCCATTTTGGACGGGCCCAAAAAAGACAGCAGCTGGTGCTGGCACGCATGGTTACCGTCGGCTACATTACGGCCAAAGAAGCAGAAACGGCTGCCCGGGCCAATCTGCAACTGGCGGCGCTTACGGCCGGCTCACCCAGGGGCAGTTACTTTTTGGATCTGGTCCTTAATGACCTCGAAGAGCGTTACGGCCCGGAGGTGGTTTACCATGGCGGGCTAAAAGTCAGCACCACTCTGGATCTTCAGCAACAGGCCTGGGCGATCGAATCTTTGCAAGGCGGGCTTTTAAAGCTCGACCAACTTTCGGGGATTACACCCGCAGACGATCAGGGCTCTACCCACTTTTCATCGCATCTGCAGGGCGCGCTGGTGGCTGTAGAATGTACCTCCGGTGCCGTTAAAGCCATGCTCGGGGGAAGAGATTATTCAGAAACCGAATTTAACCGTGCTATCGAAAATAATCGCCTGCCCGGGTCCGGCTTTAAGCCCTTTCTGTATTATGCGGCATTCGAAAAGCTAAAATTGATACCCACCAGTGTTTTTGTAGACAAGCCCGTAAGGGTTCCGGTCGTCGGCGCCCCCGACTGGCGGCCCAAGAATTTCGGGCGTGAATACGAGGGCCCCATGATCTTAAAGCAGGCCCTTATGAAGAGTGTGAATGCCGTCGCAGCGCAATTGGTTGAGCGCGTCGGACCCGAAGAAGTGATCGATGTGGCCCGTCGCAGCGGCATTACCAGTCCATTGTCACCTGTTTATTCGCTGGCACTGGGTACCTCCGGCGTAAGTCCGCTCGAGATGGCGGCTGCATTTTCCACGTTTGCAACCGGTGGCGTCCAGCATAAGCCCTTCTGGATCCGACGGGTGGAGGACCCTCTGGGCCGGGTGTTGGAGGAGCACATCGTTCGCGGCCAGCGCTTACTGGACGCCAGCATTGTCTATCAGATTGTCGATATGATGCAAGGCGTTTTGGCCAGCGGTACCGGACGGGTTATCCGGCGGCTGGGTTTCGACCTTCCGGCAGCCGGTAAAACCGGTACCACGGATGATTATCGCGATGCCTGGTTTACCGGATTCACACCGACCTTAAGCGTCAGCGTTTGGGTGGGATATGATCGTGGTATCAGCATGCGCGATGTAAACGGAGTCGGCATTACCGGCGGTCGGGGGGCGGCGCCCATCTGGGCGGATTTCATGCTCAAGGCCACCAGCGGGGAACCGGCCCGGGAATTTGTGGTCCCGTCAGATGTCTATTTTGCAACAGTGGATCCGATTAACGGGGCAATTGCAGGACCGTGGGTGCAAAATAAGGTAAAAGTGGCCTTGCGTGCGGGGCAGACGGCATCGGATGTGCCGGTTCAACACACCGAAACGGCAACGGGCAGGTCCGCGGCCGAAATCATGGATGAAGCCGCCCTGCAAAAAGGGGATGAACCGGACACACAGACGGCGGGCGCACCTTTTGTTGAATCAGCAGACACGTCTAAAATTAAGGAAGAGGAGCTACCACCCGAATAAAATAGGATGAGCGTTTCAAATTAAAAAGAAGGAAAATTATGTTATTGGAATTTTGCCGTTTTAATTTTTTTAATTTGAAACCCTTCGGGCTTGCCGATCTTACCGCATCTACTGTGTTAGATGGCATTCCGCATAGGCGACTATAGCGGAACGCCATCTGCCGTGTAGCTGCGGCAACCTCGGCAATCGCTCAGCCTATTTACAGCATAGGATGAGCGTTTCAAAACCATGCTTTCAATTTTTAAACATATTGCCGCACGGCTTTGGCTGACGGTTCTTGTCGGCGGTGCCGCCAGCCTCTGGGTGCTGCCTTCCTTTCAGGACCGAATCGGGCTTGCCTGGATACCATTGCCGGCTATCCTCATAATGGTTGTCGCATTTATGCTGCTTGGGTGGGTTTCGAACCGATGGGGCCTGAACACTGTTCAGCACCTCATACATGAAGCCGGCATTTTTGAAAGAGACGGTATGGTGGCCGAGGCCGAAAACCGGTTCCAGCGCGCCTTGGCGGTTTTCGACAGTTTCCTTATTTCTCCGGGGGCCAAAAAACAAAAGGCAGTGCCATTAAGGGCGCATATTGCCCGTTTTTACCTGGCCCGCGCCAGCAAAAGTGATGCCGCTGAGAGATTTCTATTATCTTACCTGTACACCAATCCGCGAGATGAAGAAGTTGCCGAAAGCTGGATCGAACATGTCGAAAATCGCGGCGGCCTCAGAGAGGAACACCAGGAACTGGCTTCCCTTATCGGCCGTGCGCAACCCCATAATACGACCATCCAGGCGATACTGGCGCGTTATTACCTGATGCTGGAAAGAACTGATTTTCCGGCATTGCAAACCTACCGGCGGGCGCTGGGGGCCAAAGAAAAGGTACCGGTCACCTTCCTGAATGACCTGGCAGCGCTTTTCCTGCAGGAGCAACGGGCGGATGAGTGGGCCCTGGAGATTTATCTTAAAGCGATTGAATTCAGCGACCAGCGGACTGCCATTTTAAAGGGCATTGCAGCTTGTGTGCGCTGGACATCGCCCGGCGAGCGCAACAAACCAATGTTGCAACAGGCCTATGCACACCTGGAAGGCTTCGATTCGGATGACATAAAGAAAATGAGCGCTGAATTTAACCCCCCAGTTCAGCCTGCCAAGAGACGCAGCGTGCCGCGATCCCCGCGAAAGCGGGCATCATTTTTTAGATCAGCAGGGGCTGTACTGCAAACCTTTTATGAAGATGTAACGGCTGTCCCCGTCTGGGCTCTACGGATGATTCGCCGGTCTTTGCAATCGACACAATCAAGAAAAGTGCTGGCGGGTGCCCTGCTTACGGTTTTGGCGGCAGCTGTTATTGCCTTAGTGATCAACACAGCTTCGCATCTGATCAAGGTCGAGAAGCCGGTCGCCCAGAAAGTAGATAAAGCCCCCGAAATCATCACGGATCCATTTACCCTGCAGGTGGCAGCCTATCTCAAACCGGCCTATGCCCAACAATATGTCGAACAGCTCAAAAAACAGGGTTTGGATGCATACTGGCGGGAAGCTATCAGCGCCAACAAAAAATGGTACCAGGTGCGAATTTCGCATTTTGCAGACAAAAAATCCGCCCGGGACTTTGGCGAATCACTCAAGGCAAAAGGGGTCATCGACGATTACTACGTAGCGAATTATGTTGCGCCGAAATAGGGTTCAGGGTTTCTGTCTTTTATAATCTACGGCCTTTGCCATATAGATGCTGTCCCAGTTCTGGTATTTTTGCCTGGATTTCCCTTGCCACCAGACTGTATATCTCATCCTTGTTCAATTCATAGGTTTTGATAAGGCTTTTGTGCGAAAGGTATCTTCCCGCCAAATTCACAGCTTGTTTTTTTGCGGTGAAAAATGCCACTTTTCTCACCAAATCAACTGAATCACCGGCTCCCATTCGATAGCTGCCCTGAGCTTCTATCTCAATAATGTCCACTTCTTTTGCTGCTGAGGCAACACCATTAACCGAGGTCAAAAACAAAAAAGTTGCAATAACGATAGTGTGCATGACTGCGACCTCTGCTTTTAAATGAATCAATTTTCTGAATTCATCAGTCTATCATCAAATCAAAAAAATTAGCGTTCATCAGCTCGCCAGTTATTTGACTGTAGTGCTTTGATGTACCTGGGTGGCCTGCTCGAGAATCCCCTCCGGGAAACCAACGATGGGATAGATCACCAAAAACCCCATGACCCAGAGCAGCAGCATGTAATGATCGCATTACAGGCCATTGCAGTGGATTTATTCGCTCAAGGGAACGATAGGATGGCATTCGATTTTGACATCCGAAATCCCTTCGAAGGTATCGGCCACCTGTCTGATTTCTGTAACCAAACTTTCCTCAGCGCCGATGGCCGCTTCCGTCTCAATGTAGGCTATTTTTTTGTCGACACAGACCTTAATATCAGGGTCTATGTCGAGCATTGCTTTTTGGATGGCTGCGGACAGAGCCATGTCTTCGATCAGGCGTTGCGACTCAGGAGTTGTTTTGAACTGCTCTTTGGAAACGAGGTCGCATATCATGTCGACCGCGTCTTGCACTGTTATTTGCTTGATGTGGATAACCAGATCGTACAGGATAGGATCGCCAGTATCGATACCGTAAAGGGACTGGCTCCATTTATGTCTTTCGTTGTCGTCTTTTTCCAGTATGCGACGCGCCTCAT
>JASFJF010000311.1:0-5304 GCA_050122255.1 Desulfobacterales bacterium | reverse complement strand
ATCAAGAGTGTCTTCTCCCATGGCCACCAGCCCGCCGCCGCCGCCACAGCACCAGTTGTAGCGGGGCTCATCTGTTAACTCCCAGAAATCATCGGTCAGATGCTTCAAAATATACCGTGGTTCATCGATCACACCGGCGTTGCGCGCAATCTGGCAGGGATCATGGTAAGTCACCGTGCCCTCTGCCTTGGTTTTATCCAGCTTGATGCGGCCTTCCCGGATATAGCGTGCATGCACTTCGGTAATCGCGCTAACCTTGAAGGGCTGCTTACCGGTCAGTTGCTTCATAACCCGGTAGGCTGTGCCGCATTCGCAGATACAGACCTCTTTGACCTTCAGGCGTTGGGCTTCGCTTATAATTCGATCCAGTATCAGCCTGGTCTTGGTGGGATCGCCCACAAAAGCACCGAAATTAACGGCTTCAAAAAAGCTCAGGGTCCAGTTTTCTTTGGCAGCATTAAATATGGCAGCTGCCGGGATGATCGAATGCGCTCCAGCCAAGGCCACATACAGCAGGTCAGCGCCTTCGACATCCACCGGAATGGCGGTTTCACCGGCTTCTAATTTCCATTTTGACACGACTTCATCTTCAAGCCGCTTAAGTCCTTCCATGAAGCTGTCTTTAAACAGGTCGATGGACTTTCCTTTTTCGATGGAGGTGTCTGCCAGCAGGGTAAGGATTTCGGGCTCCATTTCGGCACCAACCAGCAGCAGTTTGGCAACCGACATCAGCATCTGGGTATCGATGCCAAAGGGGCAATACACCATGCAGCGCCGGCAACCTGTGCAGGAGTAGGCAGCTTCGTAAAGCTCATCGAGTGCCATTGCACTCAGTTCTCTGGCCTCACCGACAGACGGCCAGATTTTGCCGCGGCCTTTAAAATATCTTTTATAAAGGCGGCGTACGATTTCAGCCCGATAGGCGGCAATGTACTTGACCTGCCCCATAGAGGCGTGCACATGACAGGCTTCGGTACACACTCCGCAGCGCGTGCAGGTCTCCAGGTAAAGCCGCATGGCTTCGTTGAGTTTGCCCGCAAACAGCTTGAGCAAATCATCACGGGTCTTTTCATCCATCATCTCAACCTCAACGGACGTGGTTTAGGCGTCTTAAATAAAAACAACTTTTTCTATCAAGTCCGTTATCCAACTTATAGGTGTCAGGTTTCAGTGTTCAGGTGTCAGTATCAAAGGATCCGAGCTGAGCGCTGAAAACTGAGTCAAAGATAAGGAACCGGCCATAAACGACCTTTCCTCCGCATTTTGCTGAAACCTAAAACCTGACACCAGGCACCTGTTATCCGCGCCTGAGCTTATTTACCGGCAACGACAAAAACGAGTGCATACTCTGGCTGAACGGGAAGAAAATCAGAAACAAATTGGCGAAAAATATGTGCAACACCAGCATAAACGAATGACCCGATTCCACCAGTTCCTCCGGCAAATAGGGGTCAAAGATTAATAGACTCCCAAGATATTCCCGGTACTGCTCCACGGTCACCGTTTCGTAAAAATACCATCTACGGGCCCAGTCCATCTGGCTGCCGAATAACACAACTAGAAACAACAAAATCAGCAGGTAATAATCTTCCGGAACAGACAATTCCCGCACCGGCGAGATAAAGCGGCGAAATAAAAAATATAGCAGGGCGATCGAAGCGATCAAGCCCACCAGTCCCTGCCCCAGAAATATTTCATGCGGAATCAATTGCAGCGTCTCGATTTCGCTAAAAAGCTCCAGATGCCCTAAAATGAGCAGCAGAATGCAGATGTGAAACACCATCAAAAATACCCATAACAGGGGGTTGTGCCTGCGAACGGTGGGAAACAAAAATGTGTCATGCAGCGCCCACAGCCATCCTGGTTTTTTCTCGGGATAGAGCTGAAGTGTGGCAGGATGTTTGGGAGTGCGCAAGATATGGATCAAACGGGCCATCGTGCCGATAAAAAAAAAGGCAAAAGCAAAATAAACCATCGGCACCAGTATGATATAATACAGCATATCCAGCATAGCCTACCTCTTTAACGGCGACAAAATCCAGATCTGGCCGCCGCACCTCCTGCCCCCGGGTTCTCGCCCTGCCGGCCCGCAGTAGATTTACCTGCAGACCGGCAGCGTAACCGCATAAGTTTAAGCCTTGCGTTTGATGTAAAATTTTATAACATCATCTTCCTGTTCGGTTTTCAGAATTTCATTGCCACTGGTTCGGGCCCAGGCTGGAAAGTCCGTGAGCGAGCCCGGATCCGTTGATTGGGCTTCAATCACCTGACCGATCTCAACTTCCTTGATGCCCTTGCTGACCTTAACAACCGGCATCGGGCATGGCAGACCTTTTAAGTCAAATACTTTGTCCACTTTAAAATCATCACTCATTGTTTACCTCCTGTTCTTAGCGCTTGGGTTTCAGCCTGTTTCAGCCTTTAGACAAAAATAGTAGATTAGGACCCCCGCATGAATGCGGGATATCACATCTGATTTTATGAGTTTGATGCATTTTTCTGATAGGTTTAAATAAATAGCTGGACTTTGCTATCAGCCGCCTCTTCCAAAAATTTGGCAACACCGCAAAAGGTCAAATTCTCGTAGTCAATCATTTCCTCTCTTTTAAAACCCATCAAATCCATCGACATTTCACAGACAAAAATTCGGACTCCCAATTCCTCGGCCATAGCCAAAAATTCCTCCAGAGAGGCCACGTTTTTCTTTTTCATCAGTGACTTCATCATGGCCGTGCCCATGCCTCCCATGTTCATCTTAGACAGCTTGACCTGGCTTAGGCCTTTGGGCAGCATCGCACCAAACATCTTGCCAAAGGCGTCCTTGCCACCGACGGTTTTTTTGGCATCCCTGAGAACCGGTGTGCCCCAGAAAGTAAAAAACATGACCGCATCCATGCCCATGGCCACCGCTCCGGTGGCAATGACAAAAGCGGCGATGATTTTGTCTAAATCACCGCTGAATACCACCATCGAAAGTTTGTTTTCGGCAGTCTTTTTATCCAGCGCCGCCAACTGGGATTGAAACTCAGTGAATTGATTTTCGATATTTTGCATATCCATGAATCACCTCCTTTATTTATGGGTACAAACCATCTTTATATATATTACAGGTATTTAAGCTATATTATGTGCAATTTAGTTAATATTATAAACTTTTTTTATAATAAAAATTTTGTTTGAATGCACTTATCTGATCAAGTGCTCTGCCGACCGCCATTTGAATCACATCTTTATTTGATCATAGCCGCTTTTGCAGCTTCCATTGAGGCCTTGAGAATATCCAGATTTGTCAAAACCGCTTTGCGCTGATCCGGCGCGATTTGAAGCAGTATCTGATGATCAATAGCTTCAAGAAAAACATTGATTTGGCTTAACTTTTTTTGTCCCTGCGGTGTCAGGCTGAGCAGGCTGACGCGGGAATCTTCGGGATCTTTAATACGCTGAATCAGTTTCTTTTTAAGCAGGCCCTCAACAATTTTGGATACCCGGCTTTTAACAACATTCATTTTCAACACAAGGCCTTTGGCGGTCAGGTAGCGCTCTTCCCCGAAAAGCATCAGGCATCTGAATTCGGCATCCGGCAGTCCAAAACGTTCACTTTGATACTGCATCCGTTCCTGGCAGCATTGGAACAATTTCAGTATAAGTTTCTGAAATTGCCTCAATTGATACGCCGGCACCTCGGTCGCTTGATCTGGTGTTGATCGATTTGCTATTTGGTTCATACCATGAACTATCTCAGAAAAAATGAACCTGTCAAGCCTTTTTTAAAATTCATTCTGTTTTTTGCCGACGGGATCTGCCGGAGAAACCCAGCCTCTAACATATAATGCCTACATGAATATAATTTACTTTTTACCATTTTTATACTATAATCTAAGTAATTTAGCAGCAAAGACCGGCAGCAATAAATCCCACCGGCCAACCTGATGCCGAAATTTTACCCATTTATATGAGGAGGATAGCATGTACAATGAACTGCGAAGGGGCGTCATCCTTTTGCTGATGATCCCGGCTATGGCTGTTATTCCGGCCTGCGCCAAAAAGGCAACATCCGTTGAAAAACAATCTAGCCCTGCTGTAGATCAGGCCGAAATGGATCGGCAAAAGGAACTGGAAGCCGAAGAGCGCATCTTTCAGGCAGCCAAGAGGCAGTTTATGTATGAAGATATATATTTTGAAAGAGGAAGCTACCAGCTACAGCCGCAGGCCCGCACGCTTTTGTATCGCAAAGCCGAATTCTTGAAGAAATACCCGGATGTTTCAGTAATCATCGAAGGCCACACCGATGAACGCGGAACGCGCGAAACCAACATTGCCTTTGGGGATCGCCGCGCCGGTGAGGTAAAGTCGTTCTTAATCCGAGAAGGCATCGAAAGAGAGCGACTGATACCGGTCAGTTTCGGAAAAGAGCGACCCGTTGCCACTGGCAAAACCGAGGCCGACCACGCCAAAAACAGGCGCGTGCATTTTGTGATCAAAGATTAAATATCCCGGATTTTAATCAGATTCTACCTTGATTTGAGAATCATATTCAGATAAATCCACTATCGGGCAGGGATAAACCCCGTCCCGACAAGATCGATCAAACAACATTGGGCAGGGGCGGGCTTTATACCCGCCCACCCATCCAGCCAAGACAAACCTGAATTGAGCGTTCCATTAAAAATCGATTGCGACGCGAACTGAAAATTGCGGTACGGGAACTGGTCGAATATGTGCTTCGGTCCGGGGATCTGGCTTTCGAGTTTCTAGGAGCCAGCCGCCCGGTTGAGGCGATTCGGGCCCATCAAAAAATTCAAAACTCTCGCCCGGCCACCTATCGACCTGAAGTAGCGATCTCTTATGAGATTGAAACCGACCGATTCCGTCTGAATATCGGCGGCCGCATCGACGGCGTATTTGCCGAACCCGATGGCACCATCATCGAAGAAATAAAAACCACCTCGCGCGACCCGGCTTATTACAAAAAAAATGAAAACCCGGTCCACTGGGGCCAGGCCAAAACCTACGCTTACATATACGGACGCCACAATCAGATGGATGAGGTTACCATCCAGCTGACGTATTATCAGATTGATACCAACAACCTCAGTGAAATCAAGCGCACGTATCGCCTGTCAGAACTGGAAATCTTTTTCAACGACCTGGTGACCCGATACCTAAAATGGGCCGCAACCCTTGTTGATTGGTCCGACTGCCGGGATTCATCCATTCAGAATTTAGCATTTCCTTTTGCATCCTACCGGCCCGGGCAGCGTCAGATGGCGGTGCAAGCATTTCGCACAATTCGCAATGGCGGAC
>JASFJF010000310.1:0-5314 GCA_050122255.1 Desulfobacterales bacterium | reverse complement strand
TTCGGCCTCTGGAAGAAATCCTTTCAATTTACCAATTACGATCGGGTCACTGTTTATATAAAATTCAAAGAGGCAGACTATTTTGAGCAACGAAAACGCAAACACCTCTATTTTGAACCCGGCTCAACGGTCATCAAGCTGTTTCATAATGTACCCAAAGCCGATCTGGAAATGCTCTTTCCCAACAGCAAGGTTCGCATGAAAACCATTGACAAGATTATCATTGGTGTTCCGGCGGCGGTCAGCGGAATCATTGTGTTAGTGACCAAACTGGGCGCATCTTTGCTGTTGGTCGGATCGGTCATTTCGTTTTGGCTGGGATTTAAAGACGAAGAAGTCCAGATAAAGCAACAGCACCTGATCGCTCTGGGAGCCGGGCTGGGCACTCTGGCAGGTTTTCTGTTCAGACAGATCAACAAATACAAGAATCGCAAAATAAAATTCATGAAGGCCCTGGCGGATAATCTGTATTTTAAGAATCTTGACAACAACGCTGGTGTATTTTACCACCTGATTGATGCGGCGGAAGAAGAAGAATTCAAAGAGGCAGTGCTTGCCTACTATTTTTTGCTGACTGCCGACGAGCCTCTGACTAAAAATGCGCTCGATCAGCGGATCGAAAACTGGCTATCCGATCGATGGGACTGCCGGATTGATTTTGAAATTGGAGATGCGATCCAAAAATTGCAGCGCCTAAAATTAATTGTAGCTCAAAACGATTACCTGCGCAGTGTTCCGCTCGACAGTGCCAAACAACAACTGGACACGATCTGGGATAATTATTTTACGTATAATCTATCACACCAAAATGAGTGAACATATCCGTTAAAGGTAGACAAAATTACCTTAATAGGTTAGCCCGTTGAGCCCGTTGACCCGTTTAGCCGGTCAGTCTTAAAAGTCATGTTATGTAAAAATCGGCCTAACCGGCTCAACCGGCTTAACCGGCAACCGTATGGGGGAGGGCAACCATGAGCGAATATGAAAAACTCGGTGCATTTTACCTGGGCAAAACGTATGACATGCCGTCACGAAAACGTCTGGATGAACTTTTATTGTACGATTCAAAAGACCTGACGACCCACGGGGTAATTATCGGTATGACCGGCAGCGGCAAAACCGGCCTGGGCATAGCACTTCTGGAAGAGGCTCTGATCGACAATATACCCATCATCGCCATTGATCCCAAAGGCGATTTGACCAACCTGTTGCTTAATTTTCCCCAACTGCAGGCGCAGGATTTCAGGCCGTGGATCAATGAGCAGGACGCCCTGATCGCCGGCCTGTCGCCAGACCAGTTTGCCGACCAACAGGCAAAGCTGTGGCGCAAGGGCCTGGGCGGCTGGGGGCAGACGCCCGAGCGTATCGCCCGCTTGCAGGCCGTGGCCGATTTTGCTGTCTACACGCCGGGCAGTAGCGCCGGTTTGCCGGTCAGCGTGCTGCGAGGCTTTGCCCCGCCGCCACCTGCTATTTCACAGGATGTGGATCTGCGTCGCGAACGCATTCAGACCACTGCCACCAGCCTGCTGGCTTTGTTGGGTATGGAAGCCGACCCGATCACCAGCCGCGAGCATATCTTGATTTCCAACATCCTGGAATCCGCCTGGGCGGCCGGCAGCTCCCTTGATCTGGCCGGATTAATCCGGGCCATTCAGACGCCGCCTTTTGAGCGTATCGGTGTCATGGACCTGGATTCGTTTTATCCTGCCAAAGAGCGATTTCAACTGGCCATGCAGCTGAACAATTTGCTGGCGGCCCCCGGTTTTGAAGCCTGGCTCGAGGGCGATCCGCTCAACGTAAACCGCCTGTTATTCACCGACAGCGGCAAGCCCAGAGCCTCCATTTTTACCATTAGCCACCTTTCAGACAGCGAGCGCATGTTTTTTGTTGCCATGCTGCTCAATGAAATTTTGGCCTGGATGCGCACCCAGGCCGGAACTTCCAGTCTGCGCGCCATTTTGTATATGGACGAAATTTTCGGCTACTTTCCGCCGGTGAAAAATCCGCCATCCAAGGCGCCGCTGTTGACACTGCTGAAGCAGGCCAGGGCCTTCGGCCTTGGGGTGGTACTCTCCACCCAAAATCCGGTGGACCTGGATTACAAGGGATTATCCAATACTGGATCTTGGTTTATCGGCCGTTTACAGACCGAGCGCGACAAGGAGCGCGTGCTGGAGGGGCTCGAAGGGGCGGCAGCCGGCACCGGCTTTGATCGCAGCCGCATGGAAGAGATTCTGGCCGGTTTGGGCAAGCGTGTTTTCTTGCTCAATAACGTCAATGAAAACGCGCCGGTAACGTTTGAGACCCGCTGGGTGCTTTCCTATCTGCGTGGCCCCATGACCCGGGAACAGATCAAAATTTTGATGGCAGAAAAGAAATCTCAGCAAACGCCGGCCGCTGGTCCGGGGCCGACGGCTGCGGCAGCTTCTACTGATGCGGCGCTTTTAACGATTTCGGCGCCGCCAGTGGTCGCCCCTGGAATTAAAGTCAACTATCTGGCGGCATCCGGCGCCGGCCAAGATCTCCAATATTATCCGGCGGTGGCCGGCTGGCTGGATGTTCATTATTATTCCGCCAAATACAAAGTTGACTTGAGCCAGAAGCTGGCGCTCGCCGCCGCGCTGGAGGACGGGCCTGTCACGCTGGAATGGGACGGGGCCCAAGAAATTGGATTGGGTGCTGATAGCCTTCAAACGTCACCGCTGCCCGGCGCCAGTTTTGCCGACTTGCCGTCTGCCGCAAAAAAGCCGCAATCCTACAGCAAATGGAACAAGGATCTGCTGCGCTGGGTGCGGCAAAACCGTACTTTGAACCTGTATCAATCCAAGCGCTTTAAATTATCCAGCAATCCAGCCGAATCCAAAAGCGAGTTTTTAGCGCGGGTGAACCAGGCCGCAAGGGAGCAGCGTGATCTCGAGGTTGAAAAACTGCGCCGCAAATACGGTTCCAAATTCGATACCCTCCAGCAACGCCTAATGCGGGCTGAGCAGGCCCTGCAACGCGAAAAGGAGCAGGCCACCTCCAAAAAAATGGAGACCGTGGTTTCTTTCGGCACCGCCATCCTGGGCGCTTTTCTGGGCCGCAAAACGGTCAGCACCAGCTCGGCCACGCGCTTCGGCACTGCCGTGAGGTCCGCCGGGCGCATGCGCAAAGAAAGCATGGATGTGGCGCGGGCACAGGAAACCGCTGATGCGGTCAAACAGCAGTTGGCCGAACTTGACCAGCGTCTGCAAGACGATATCGCAAAAATAGAAATCGCCTTGGATCCAGCGGCAGAAGAACTTGAAGAAGTAATGGTAAAGCCTAAAAGCACCGATATTACACTGGAGACTTTCGGCTTGGTCTGGATGCCCTATCGTAAAGGATCCGACGGCAGGTTATCACCGGATTGGCAGTAGAACCTATCTTAAAAATGCATCTAACGGCCAAGGGCTGTGTTTCCCCGATAAATCGGGATTACACATCTGTTTTTATGTACATTAAGGTGTGCATAAAACCGATTCAAAATACTCGAATACTAGCGTGTATACTCGTACACACGCATTTTGAATCGGTTTTATGCCGCACCCTTGACCGTGAGCTACTATTTTTAAGATAGGTTCTAATAAAGCGTAAGTGCCTAAAGTTAAGGAATTATGTCACTATTATGAAAGATGGAGCGCAACGGCGACTTAATTTTAGGCCTGTTAGCCCAATTTAGGCATTTTAGGCACTTTCTCCACCCCTCCCTTGCAAAATTTCCCCATTGAATATATGCCTTAGCTTCTTTTTTCCTGATTCAGACCTTTTTCGTTAAAGAGCGTAAATGAACGATCGCCTTCGTAGTCGCAAACAAAACAGACCTTACCGGCAAGTCCTGCGGGTGAGTTTGCCACTCGTTATCAGTATGTCTTCGACCATGATCATGGAGTTTACCGACCGGGTTTTTCTGGCCAATTACTCCCTGAATGCCATTGCCGCGGCCCTGCCGGCCGGCATCGCCGCGTTTTTATTTATATCCATTTTTTTAGGTACCGCCCAGTATCTCAATGTCTTTGTGGCCCAGTATGTCGGTTCAGGACGACCGCAGCGCGTTGGTGCGGCGCTGTGGCAGGGAAATTATTTTGCACTTCTTTCTGCCGCGGCCATGGTCGGCCTGAGTTTTCTGGCCGAACCGCTTTTTGCACTTGGCGGCCACCCGGTCGAAGTACAGATGCTGGAGGCGGTGTACTTTCAAGTGCTGTGTCTGGGTTCGGGAATTTATATTTTTGGGACCGCGCTGTCGTGTTTTTTTAGCGGACGGGGCCAGACACGGCTGGTGATGATCATCACAATGATCGGCACCTTTTTTAACATTCCCCTGGATTATGCCCTGATAAACGGTATCTGGATTTTCCCGGAATGGGGGATCTTTGGTGCCGGCATCGCTACCGTCTTGTCCTGGTTTCTGGTTACGCTTATCTTTGCATTTCTCGTATTTACCAAAAAAAATGATCGCGTATTTCAGGTTCTCAGCCACCGCGCCTTTGAGGCCAATCTTTTCGGGCGCCTCATGCGCTACGGCATCCCCAGTGCCATCCAGTTCAGTCTGGATATTTTTGCTTTTACTTTTTTTATTTTTATGGTGGGGCGTATCGGCAAGCTCGAGCTGGCGACGACCAATGTGGTGTTTTCGATCAATTCTCTGGCCTTTATGCCCTTGATGGGCTTTTCGCTGGGTACCAGCACGCTGGTCGGCCAGGCCCTGGGTCGCAATCAGATCCAGGAGGCCATTGCGGCTGCCAGAGCGACCATCCATATCGTGCTGGCCTATATTGCGCTGCTGTTTATTCTTTTTCTGGTTTTTCCCGGACCGTTGCTCGAACTCTTCCGGCCGCAGAATGCGTCATCTGATCATTTTACGGATATCCGCCGAATGGGGACGATATTACTGAGATTTGTATCCGCCTATATATTCTTCGATGCCCTTTATATGGTCTGCATCGGCGTGCTTAAAGGCGCCGGTGATACCCGCTTTATCATGTGGAGCATCGGCATTCTGTCGGTGGTTGTTATGATCCTACCATTGGTTATTGGCGTGCACATCTTCGGCGCCGGGCTTTATTTTGCCTGGTGCTGTGCCACCGCTTTTGTTTTTTCCTTATTTGTCACTTCCTACTGGCGCTATCGCCAGGACCGCTGGAAGCATGTGCGGGTAATTGGACAGGCAACTTAAACCCCGATGCATTGAATAGCTAAAACTTTGGTGGCCCCCACATTTTGAGCAAGCGAATCAGCGCCAGCGTGGCCGCCATCACACCCAAAAAGACCATCGATGTCGTTCCAACCCCCCAAT
>JASFJF010000309.1:0-5315 GCA_050122255.1 Desulfobacterales bacterium | reverse complement strand
CATCTAACCCCCAAGGGCTGTGTTAAAAACCGATTCAAAATGCTCGAATCCTATCGTGTATGCTCCGTTTTTGAATCGGTTTTTTTGCCTTGCCCTTGGAGGTGATTTGCTATATTTAAAATAACTTTTGTCTTTGCATTTCCATATAAAGTAGCCATTTTTGACGTTGCAAACATCAGATTTGTACTCTCTGCAATCAGCTGAAATATCGCGTCTCATTTTTTCTATAAAGGCCAACGGTGGTAAAATTGAAGAGCAGGATTGAAAAAATAGCGGATGATCTTTTTTTGATTCCGTTGACGCCGCCCATACGCGGTTTCTCCGATTTTATCACTGCCTGGTTGTACCGCGGTGACAGCACCTATTTGATCGATGTTGGCCCCTCGGTCTGTGTGCCGGATCTCATGTGTGCATTACAGGCGTTAGATGTCCGTCAATTGGACGCCATCTTGCTCACGCACATTCATCTGGATCATGCCGGTGGCATCGGAGATATCGCCGAAGCCTTTCCCCAGGCCCCCATCATCTGCCATCAGATAGCCATTCCGCACCTGGCTGATCCCGCGCTTCTGTGGGAAGGGACCAAAAAAGTACTCGGATCGATGGCCCTGTCCTATGGGCCGATTAAGCCGGTGGCTGAAAATCGGCTCCAGGCGGCCGACCATTTTGAGACCAATATCATCAAACCAATCATCACACCCGGACATGCCGCCCATCATGTCAGCTATCAATCCGAAAAATACCTGTTTGCCGGGGAAACCGCTGGTGTTTTCAGGGCGCTGCCGGGGAACCGGGTTTATTTGCGGCCGGCCACCCCACCGAAATTCTTTCTGGATGAAGCACTGCGGAGCGTTGATGCCCTTATTGAGTGTCAACCGCAAATGGTCTGCTACAGTCATTTCGGTGTCCATCCGGATGCTCTTAAAATGCTGCACCTGCATCGCCGTCAACTTCGATTATGGGAACAGCTGCTTAGAGCTGAAAAGAATAAATTCGATGAAACCGAACGCGCCGCTAAGTGCCTGGAGATGCTTTTGCGGGAAGATAATCTGATGGGAACTTTTGATCGACTGCCAATGGATATACAGGCGCGCGAAAAATATTTCCTTGAAAACAGTATCAACGGGTATCTGGGGTATTTGCGTTCACAGGTTCAAGGTTCTGGGTTTTAGGGTTCCACTTTACAGTTTGCGAGTTACGGGTGGAGGTCGGTCCTTCGACATTTTAGTTCCTTTCTATGAATTTTAACTTTTGAACGTTGAACCTTTGAACCCGGGTTAGGCTTGGTTGGCAATGATCTTTAAGCCTGCCAGCGTCAGTGCCGGTTCGACCACTTCAATGGTTTCGGAAACATCGTATAAAAGCTCGGCCAGGCCGCCGGTGGCAATTACAATGGGTTTAGTTCCCATCTCCAGTTGCATACGCCTGACAATTCCATCTACGAGTCCGGCATAACCGAAGATGATGCCGGACTGAATGCTTCCGATGGTATCTTTGCCAATGACGTTTACAGGCGGGTTAAAAATTTCCACCCGTGGCAACTTGGACGCTTTTAAAAATAGCGCTTCTGAAGCTATTCCGATTCCGGGGCTGATGGCCCCTCCAAGGTATTCACCTTTCTCAGAAATGGCATCAAACGTCGTTGCGGTGCCGAAGTCTACTACGATCAAACTCTTTCGGTATCGCTGAAAGGCGGCCACGGCGTTGACGATGCGGTCCGCACCGACCTCACTTGGGTTTTTTATTAAAATGGGCATGCCCCCGCAATTTCTGGCATCAACCCACGTTGGGGGATGACCGACATATTTGCGGCAAAAGGCATCCAAAATGGTGACCATCGGTGGAACCACGCATGAGATAATGGTTTGTTCAATATCGCCCAGCCGGATATTGTCGGCGATAAACAGACTGTTAATCAACACATTGAACTCATCTTCGGTGGTGTTGCGCTCGGTATGGATTCGCCAATCATTGCGCAATTGGTCGCCTTGGTAGACGCCTAAAACAGTGTGGGTATTGCCAACATCGATGACCAGAAGCATATTCATTAACCTCTTTTCGTGTGTTCAGATGTCAGTGTCCAGGTGTCAGTCAATAGATGCTCTGATTGGCCTATCAGGCTGGGGGCTTTGATAGGTTTTAGAAAAATTCCAGCTTCCGATTTGTACACAACGGCCTGACACCTGACACCCGAAACCTTGATGCTTTTGCCAAAAGCTTAGACCGCCTAAACGAACTGGAGGTAGCTTGACAGAAGACTTAATCCTCCCGGGCGACTTTCATCGCGTCCAGGATTCGAATCGTGGCCCGTGTGTTGGCGACATCATGAACCCGCACGATGTGAGCGCCGCAAAGCACAGCCGCTGCAACTGCGGCCTGGGTGCCGGTTTCAACGATCGGCAGCTCCGGTGGGATATCGTCGCTAAGTTCGTCTTTTAATAGTTTACGGATAAATGTTTTGCGAGAAGGACCCACTAAAATTGGAACATTCAGGGCCGCAAATGCCTGTAGCTGTCTGATGAGTAAAAGATTATGTGATACCGTTTTGCCGAATCCGATTCCCGGATCGATAACGATGTTTGATTTCGAGATCCCCTGCTTTTGCGCCCTGACAATCGCTGCGCTTAAAAAATCGGATACTTCGCCGATTAGATCCGTGTAAGACGGAGACAGCTGCATGTTTTCGGGATTGCCCAGCATGTGCATGAGCACCACCGGTGCTCTGGACGCTGCGGCCACTGCACCCAGATCCGAGTCGAAGCGCAGCGCAGAGATATCGTTGATAATCGATGCGCCGGCTTCAATTGCCCGTCGGGCAACTTCGGCTTTCATGGTATCTATGGATATGGGAATAGATATTTCTGCGGCCAGTTGCTCAATAACCGGTATGACCCGTTCGATCTCTACATCAACCGGCACCGGCTCGGCAAACGGCCGGGTGGATTCCCCTCCGATATCCAGAATATCGGCGCCGTCCGCTGCCAGTTTACGACCATGGGCCACTGCGGATTCGATTGTAAGAAATTTTCCGCCATCGGAAAATGAGTCCGGTGTCACGTTTATCACACCCATAACCGCCGTGCGACGGCCAAATTCCATTTCAAAACCGGGCCATGACATCCGGTATGTTTTGGGGGATGCCTGCATTATCAGGATGGATCGGCAGCGGATTGTGCTGTGTTTTCTTGATCGTCTAAAGACCTTGAAGGCAGCTCGATGCCGGGCCGTAATTCTTGAATCAACTCATCGAGCTCTTTACCCATAACGGTTTCTTTTTCGAGCAGCACCTCGGCAAGCTTATGAAGGATATCCAGGTTTTCGTTTAGAACCGATTTAGCACGTTCGTAGGAATTTTTGATCAGGTTATTGATTTCCTCGTCAATTTTTTGAGCCGTCGCCTCGGAGTAATCCCTGTGCTGGGCGATTTCGCGACCCAGAAAGACCTGCTCTTCACCCTTGGCGTATGAGAGCGGACCGAGGTTGTCGCTCATACCCCAGCTCCTGATCATCTGCTGGGCAAGATCAGTGGCCTGTTTGATATCATTGGCCGCACCGGTACTGATGCGGTTGAAAATGATTTCTTCAGCCACCCGTCCGCCGAATGAGACCGCCAACTCGCTTTGGAGTTGATCCTTATATTTAAAATCGCGCTCCTCGGGTAAAAACCAGGTAACGCCGGCGGCCCTTCCGCGGGGAATGATGGTAATCTTGTTGACGGCATCCGTCTCGGGCAAGAAACGCGCAACCAGAGCGTGGCCGCCTTCGTGGTAAGCAGTTACCTTGCGATCTTCCTCTTTGATGACCTTGGACTTGCGCTCAAGGCCCATATACACTTTGTCTTTTGCGTCTTCAAAATCGACCATACCGATTTTTTCTTTATTGCGTTTGGCCGCCAGCAAAGCCGCCTCGTTGACCAGGTTTTCAAGATCGGCGCCGGAAAAACCGGGTGTTCCCTTAGCCAAGATGACCACATTCACATCCTTATCGATCGGCGTTTTTTGCATGTGGACGCGCAGTATCTTTTCACGGCCCCGAATATCGGGCATTGAAACCACGACCTGCCTGTCGAAGCGACCGGGTCGCAGCAATGCCGGGTCCAGAACATCGGGCCGGTTAGTGGCTGAAATCAAAATAACACCCTCATTGGATTCAAAGCCATCCATTTCAACCAACAGTTGGTTCAAGGTCTGCTCTCTTTCATCGTGGCCTCCGCCCAGCCCGGCCCCGCGGTGACGCCCAACCGCATCGATTTCGTCGATAAAAATGATACAGGGCGCATTTTTTTTGCCCTGCACAAAAAGGTCTCTGACACGCGATGCTCCTACGCCGACAAACATTTCTACGAAATCAGAGCCGCTGATGCTGAAAAAAGGCACCCCGGCCTCACCCGCAATGGCCCGCGCCAGTAAGGTTTTGCCGCAGCCCGGTGGCCCGACCAGCAAAACACCCTTGGGTATGCGCCCTCCCAGGCGCGTAAATTTTTTCGGGTCTCTCAGAAATTCAACGATTTCAATCAATTCCTCTTTGGCTTCATCAATCCCGGCAACATCTTCAAAAGTCACTCTTTCAGACTGATCCGACATCAAACGGGCACGGCTTTTGCCAAATGAAAGGGCCTTGCCGCCACCGGCCTGCATCTGGCGCATGAAGAATATCCAAACACCTATCAAAACGATCATCGGAAACCAGGAAACCAGAACCGACATATACCATGGATTTTCGGATGGCGGCTTTGCACTGATGACGACACCTTTTTGACGTAAGATTTTGATCAAATCGCCGTCTTCGGGTGCAAACACTTTGAGCCGATTGCCGTCGGCATCGGTTACAAACAGCTCCTGCCCCTGAATGACCACCTGGGATATGCGCTCATCGTTCACCATCGTCAGGAAATCAGTATAGCTGATACTGGTTTCTGCCAAGTGCTGTTTGCTGAAAAGATTGTACAGCATGACCATCATCAGAGTGATGACCAGCCATAGTGCCAAGTTTTTATAGAATGGATTCAAAGAAAAATACCTCCCCAAGATATTGAATGTATAAAGTGGCACATTGAAAATCGCCAGTATATCAGCATCTGACTGTTAAAGACCCGAAATATTAAAATGTTCGATATTCAATCTGCAATATTCAATGTGTTTTAGCAGTATCCTTTACCTAACGTTAAATATCAAGTCACAAATGCCGGCGGCAAACGAAATGCGCACTCTATCCTCTAAGATAAAGGGAACGTAATCATCATCGCGCTTTAGGCAAGCAAAAGTTCCGCTTTCAGGACACGGCGGGTTTGCAGGCCGATTTTAACCATGTTGTCC
>JASFJF010000308.1:0-5326 GCA_050122255.1 Desulfobacterales bacterium | reverse complement strand
GAAAGGTAGGTTTCAATCATCGGGCCCCATTTTTTGCGAACGGACGCTGGCACTTTTGCATATCCGTATCCCGGTAAATCAACGAAAACGATCTGACCATTGATATCAAAAAAATTGATCAGTTGGGTGCGTCCGGGCGTCGAGCTTGTCTTGACCAGGCGTTTGCGATTGACCAGGGTGTTGATCAGGCTGGATTTGCCGACATTTGAACGGCCGGCAAAAGCAATTTCCGGCAGCTGCGCAGCTGGATATTCGGCGGGCCGGGTGGCGCTTTTGACAAATTCGGCAGATTTAATTCGCATGCGTAAGCACCTCGGCCGTTAAAAAAAGGTTGAGAGTCGTTTGTACTCGGTGGCCATTTTTATATCGGGGTATGGCGCAAGGCTGAAGGCTCAGGGCAAAAATGACGATTTGCTCACAATCTAATGACTGTGCGCCAAGTGCCGTGCACCCTACACCGGTCAATTTAATTGAAAAAACGCCTAAATAGCGGTGATCCTCTATGGGCGGTCTTCCAAATATTGTTCCAGGCGCTGCATGCCTTCCTCTATATTTTCCAGCGAATTAGCATAGGAAAACCGTAAGTAGCCCTCGCCGTTTTTGCCGAAATCAATTCCCGGGCTGACACCCACGTGGGCTTTTTCCAGAATGTCAAAGGCCAGTTTGTAGGAGTCAGAGGAAATGTGTTTGGCATTGGCAAAAACATAAAATGCACCGGTGGGCTCCACTGTAATCCCAAGGCCCATCTTCTTTAAACGGCGAATGATAAATTTACGGCGCTCATCGTAGGTTTGCTGCATGCGGGCTACATCTTCAGCACCAAATTTCAGGGCCGCAATACCGGCCTGCTGAACCATGGCATTGGCTGAAATAAAAAAGTTCTGTTGCAGTTTCTGCATGGGACGAATAAATGGTTTGGGTGCAATCACATAACCCAGACGAAGTCCCGTCATGGCAAACTGCTTGGAAAACCCATTGAGCACAAAGGCGTGATCGCAAAATTCCAGAATCGAATGCGCCTGGCCCTCGTACACCAGCCCGTGATAAATTTCATCGGAAACAATGTAAGGGCATTTTTCACATTTCGTCAGGCCGGCAATTTGCTGCATGCGATCGAAAGAAAGCAGATTGCCGGTGGGATTAGAGGGTGAGTTGATAAATACGGCCTTAGTCAGCGGGGTGATTTTTTGTCTAATGACTTCAGGTCGGTACTGAAAACCGTCTTCTTCATATACCGGGATTGTGATCAGGTTGCCATCCACAAATTTGATAAAATTCGGATAGCAGGCATAGTGCGGATCTGAAATAATAACTTCATCCGCTGGCTCAAGCAGGGCTGCGAAAACCAGGAATATGGCCGGCGATGAACCGGATGTGACAATCACCCGGTCCGGGTCGACCGACACCTGATAGTGCTTTTGATAATACTCACAAATGGCTTCCCGCAGCTCATACAAACCCAGGCTGTGCGTGTAGTGCGTGAATCCGTCTTTGAGAGCTTTGCAAGCCGCTTCTTTAACACAGTCCGGTGTATCAAAATCGGGCTCACCGACTTCCAGATGGATGATGCGAGCGCCTTTGCGTTCCAGTTCCTGGGCCCTTTCGAGCACATCCATTACGATAAAGGAGCTCATTTCTTCCGTACGCTTTGATATCATTATCCAGCCTTAATTTATAACTTGGCCATATCTGAGATGCACTTGAATTTAGAATTTTGGATATTGTTCCGGCCTGCGACGAGCTCAGCCGAGTCGAATTTGGATTTAGTATTTCGAATTTTAAGCTAGCTACATTTGATTAATTTAGGCACCTCAGCGCCACAGGCCTATATTACCTTGTTTAAGGGATATTCGATGATTCCTTCAGCGCCGTGTTTCATCAGTTCAGGAATCAGATCGCGCACGACTTCGGATTTGACTACTATTTCCACCGAAAACCAGCTGGATTGATATAGCGGTGCTACGGTCGGTGCATTCAGGCTCGGCAGCATACCGATCACTTCTTCCATTTTTTCTTTAGGAACATTCATTTTCATGCCCACCATTTTTTCGCCCCGCAGGGCCCCTTTAAGCAGAAGCGCGATTTGCTCAATTTTTTGGCGCTTGGTCCTATCCCTCCAGGCGTCATGATTGGCAATCAGCTGGGTATTGGTCTGCATGAGCTCATGAATAACGCGCAGGCCGTGGGCCTTGATCGTGGCTTCTGTTTCGGTTACCTCCACCACTGCATCGGCCAGGCCGGAGACCACCTTGGCTTCGGTTGCACCCCATGAAAATTCTACGCTGACATCAATGTTTCGTTCTTTAAAGTAGCGCCGCGTAAAATTGGTCATCTCAGTGGCAATTTTTTTCCCATCACAGTCTTCAATTTTTTTTATAGGAGAATCATAAGGCACGGCCAGCACCCAGCGCGCCGGCCGGGAGCTGACTTTCGAATAGATCAGATCGCTGACCACCTGAATATCCGATTCGTTTTCGGCAATCCAGTCCTTGCCTGTCAATCCGGCATCCAGCGTGCCGCTTTCAACATAATTGGACATCTCCTGGGCGCGACAAATGGCGCAATCAAGAGTATCATCATTGATTTCAGGAAAATAACTGCGACCATTGACGTTTATATCCCACCCTGAACGCCGGAATAGCGCAATCGTTGCATCCTGTAAACTGCCTTTGGGAATACCCAGTTTGATTGGATGTTTCACTTACCGTATACCTCCTCGGGGTCGAATACGGGCTCACCGATGATCCGAAACGAGCCGTTTTCAACCATTTTATGAAAACAACTGCGGTGTCCGGTATGGCAAGCCGCACCGCCCAGCTGTTCTATTTTTAAGAGCACGCTGTCCGCATCGCAGTCGACGCGAATTTCTTTAACGATTTGCTGATGACCGGATGACTGGCCTTTGATCCATAGCTCCTGTCGCGTGCGGCTCCAGTAGGTGGCTTTGCCTGTTTTAAGGGTTGCCTCCCAGGCCCGCTGGTTCATGAATGCCAGCATCAGTACCTCGCCGGTCTCATAGTCTTGCACAATCGCTGGAATCAGGCCGTTACATTTATCGAAGTCGGGTGTCATCATTTTTATAAAATCACAGGTTGAAATTGTGCCATAAAGGCGTTAAACTTAAAGTTTGCAATACCCACTAGTTGAGAGGCTATATTTCAAAATCACAAACTGTTGTAAGTAACTGTAACTCAATTGAATGTCAATTAAATTATTTTAAAGCCAAACCATACAGAGCACTCAATTCCAATAAGATATAGCTAAGTTCGATCGACCTGGACGCGCCGGGAATGTGCATGTGGAGATAGCCGCACGATGGCAAAGCGAAAATCCAAATCTGATGTATCAAAGCCCAAAAAGCGACATTTTTTCAGAAAATTTTTATTGTGGTCGGTTTTGCTGGGATTTATTGTTGCCCTCATGGCTGCGGCGGCCGGCGTGGGCGCTTATCATTACCTGAGCAGGAATTTGCCCCAGATCAGCAATTTGACACAATATCATCCGCCCATTATCACCACGGTGTACTCAGATGATGGACGCAAAATCGCCGAATTCTTTGAAGAGCGCCGCATCATTAAATCCCTTGAGGAAATGCCGCCGGCACTGATCAATGCCTTTATTGCCGCTGAGGACTCACGTTTTTATAAACACAAAGGCATCGATTTTTACAGCATCACACGGGCATTTTTCAAAAACCTGGAAGCCGGAACCATTGTTCAGGGCGGCAGCACCATTACCCAGCAGGTTACCAAATCCTTTTTGCTGACACCCCAAAAAACATATACGCGCAAGATCAAAGAGGCGATTTTGGCGTACCGGATCGACAAGACCTTTAATAAAAAAGAGATTCTTTACCTGTATTTAAATCAGATTTATCTGGGCCACGGTGCTTACGGGGTTGAGGCTGCGGCCGAAAACTATTTCGGCAAATCCGTGACGGACCTGAATCTGGCTGAATGTGCCATTCTGGCAGGTTTACCCCAGGCCCCCAGTAAGTACTCGCCATTCCGGCACCCGGAAAGGGCCAAACAACGGCAAATATACGTGCTTAACCGTATGGTGACCGAGGGATATATCACAAATCCGCAGGCCGACGAGGCCATCAATACGGAAGTGGAGATCAAACCACGGCGCAATTTATATATCGAAGAAATTCCGTATTACACGGAACAGGTCCGCCGCTATGTCGAGGAAAAATATGGTCGCGAGATGCTATACACCCAGGGGCTCAAAATTTTTACGGCGGCCAATCTTGAGATGCAAAAAATTGCTCAAGAAGAAATTGAAAAAGGCCTGAAAGAACTGGATAAACGCCAGGGATTTCGCGGGCCACTAAAAAAGCTGGCCCCTGAAGAAATTGAGGCATTTTCAAAAGCGATTCAATCCGATCTGGACAAGGAGCCTCTTGAAGCTGGCCGGACCGTTAAAGGTGTGGTCATCAAGGTGGATGATAAAAACAAAGTTGTTTTGGTACGAATCGGAAATTTGCTCGGGCAGATAGCGCTGGCCGATATGGTTTGGGCCCGCCAGCCGGATGTCGAAGTGGCTTATTATGAAGTCAAGCTCAAGCGCCCCGGCGAAGCCCTTAAAGCCGGAGATGTCATCTGGGTTAAAGCCGAGGAAAAATCGGAAGATGCGGAATTGTGGCCACTGACTTTGGAACAGGAGCCGGCTGCCCAGGCGGCTTTAATGTGTATCGAGGCGGAAACTGGATTTGTCAAGGCCATCGTCGGTGGCCGCGATTTTCGCGACAGCCAGTTTAACCGTGCGATCCAATCCCGGCGCCAACCGGGTTCAGCGTTTAAGCCGCTGATCTATGCCGCAGCTTTAGACAAACACTATGAGGAAGAACCGGAGCGGTCTTATACGCCGGCATCGGTCATCATTGATTCGCCCATCGTGTTTGATGATGAAGAGCGGGATTTTACCTGGAAGCCTAAAAATTATAAGGAGCGATTTTTTGGTCCCACGCTGATGAGGGATGCGTTGGCCAAATCGCGCAATGTGGTAACAATCAAGATCTTGCAGGATATCGGCATTGATTACGCTATTGAATATGCCAATAAACTGGGAATTCATTCAGAATTGAGCAAAGATCTTTCTATTGCCCTGGGGTCTTCAGGCGTGTCGTTGCTCGAGTTAACCAAAGCCTACTCTGTGTTTGCCAATCAAGGGTATTTGATCAACCCGGTTTTTATCACCAAAATTGAAGACCGGGACGGCAACGTGCTCGAAGAGATGGCACCCGAGCGCATCAAAGTGATCGAAGAAACCACCGCCTATCTCATTACGCATCTGCTGGAAGGTGTGGTCAAGTATGGAACCG
>JASFJF010000307.1:0-5333 GCA_050122255.1 Desulfobacterales bacterium | reverse complement strand
CCAGGCATAAATCAGCATTGCCACCCCAGCCAGCATAATTATAAGGAGGGAGCATTTTATTAATTTTTTTAGCATTTTACTTATAGGTCGATCAAGTTTCGATATTCGTATTTTGGATTTTATAATATAACGCATCTTTGACCCCTTGTGGATGCCCAAGGGCAAATTCATTTCAAATTCCTGAGCGTTCTGGTTGTTGCCATCCACGCAGTCCCCATATGAGGGATGCCAGTGCCAGGCCGCTAATCGCGGCCGACACCAGGGCTGTGGCGTAAATGCCGCCCACCAGCCAGATGGGTCCGCCGATCAGCGCGCCGACCACGCGCCCGATTCCGGCCGAAGCGAAATAGCTGGCCATCATCGTAGCCCGCGATGCGGGCACCAGTTCGGTAAACAGAGAAAGGCTGGTGACGATCGTAAATTCAAATGTCAGGAATATGATAAACAGCCCTGTTAAAGCCATCGCTAACGTCTGTCCCAGAAAAGGCAGGATGCCATAGCAGATCAGACAGGCCGTCATGCCGCCGATCACCGATTGCTTCAGGCCCAAACGATCAGCCAGAGCAGCTGTCAGCGATTCGCCGGCCAGTTCAGCGATGCCAATGACACCGGTGCCCAGGCCCAGCGCCACAATACTCAAACCAAATTGTTTTTCCAGCCAGGCTCCGTAAACTACGAATAAATTATCATTTGCCACGCTAATCCAGAAGGCATACGAAAGTGCTCCCAGTGCTGCACGTTTCCGCAGGAGCTGCCGCCAGGCACCTTTGAATAAGGGAGTCGCTTGGCCGGGCGCCGGCCTGCGCCTGCCTTTTTCGATGATGATTCTGAGCACCAGAATGCCCAGAATACCCACCCCCCCCATTGCAAAAAATGGGGTCCGCCAACCGAACCGGTCAATTAGTAGTGCGATCAGCGGGATACCCAGCAGGGTGCTGCCCGCCCAGGCGAATTCGAGAAAACCGATCGCCAGACCCCTGCGATGAAACGGGACGCGTTCGCTGACATAGGCCTGTAAAGCCGGGTCAAAGATGCTTTTGCCCATACCGGCTAAAAAAAGCGCCACCAGAACCACGCCGTAGAGCGGAAAAAGGCCTGCGGCGAACATCGCGGCCACCAGCAAGATCATGCCGCTGAGCATCATCAAGCGATAGCCCAGACGATCCGCAATCGGTCCAAAAAATAGCCCCAGAACCGCCGTAGCCTGATTGATTGCAATCAATGAGGTGATGGCTGTCAGGGGCACGCCCAACCCCCGGCTTAAGGCCGGTGCGAAGGGATAGGCAAAACGGCGCGCCGTGTTAAGCACCAAACGGCAAAGGGTGATCACCACAATGCTGAGTGTTAAACGGTAAACAGAGCCTATGGTCGTGTCAGAAACAGGTTCCGATGGCATGGCTGCTCACCTGTCATTCAAGAGCCTGAATCTTGCACGGGCTGGAGGTTTGGTCGCATCGATTTATGTACAAGATACAGGCTGAGATTACTCTGCGCGCTGAGTGATGGTTTCAAATGCCGGGGGTTCATGCAGGTGTTTTTTGACATAGCAAAGATCCATCGCTTTGATGATTGCCGAAACGTATTTCTCGGGAAAGTCCGGCGGCAGCGTGAGCTTCATGACAATCTTCTTGACCATGTGGGTTTTTGGATGCGTTTCAAAATCCAGTATCAGTTTTAACTGGGTGGTGTCGATTTTGCGCTTTTCGCAAAAGTTCAGGGCATACAGGCCCGCGCAGGTGCCCAGTGAGGCAAAAAACAGCAAAGTAGGTGTCGGTGCAGACCCCTCTCCACCATCTTTTTCGCTCTGATCGGTTTGAATGTTAAAACCCTTAAAGTCCGCGTTGACTTTTTTACCGCCCGCAAAGCTGACTTCCAGTGCCATGAATGCTTCTCCTTATATTGGTTAAATATTTAATGGATACTGTCTGAATGCATTCAATACTCAGTTTGTAACCACAGGCCTGCGCTTCGTGTAGCTCGCATGGCGGGCGTGGGCACACAGAGAACAAAATCAGAATACTGAAAGTATCAGACTTAAAAATCTAAACTTTTATGTCTGTATGCTCCTGCAAGCTCTGAGGTTCATAAATGCCGATGCTTTCAGTCAGGTAATTATGAAGATGCCAGCAGATATCACAAAAAATCATTGCTTTCAATCATGCAGCGGCACAGAAGGAGCATAGCTATATTTTTTGTAATAATCTGTAATAATTTAAATTTTTGTATTCCTCCGCGTCAAATCAGAGGTCATGGGAAAATAATTATAAAATCAGGTGAACTTCTTCTTAAGAAAAAGCGGCCTTGAACCGATAATTTCAATATAATCTGCATTATAATTCAGCGAATTGAATAAAAAATCAATTCATTTCGTCCAAAATGCAGCCGGATATATCAAAATTCAGATCAGATAAGGAGTTGCCGAAAATGGAAGAAAATCAGATTACGTGTCCTCAATGCGGTCTCGTCAATAATCTTTTCGCAGACGCTTGTGTTCAGTGTGGGATTATTTTTGTTAAAGATGCAGCCATGAAAATAGCAGCAGAGGCCCTGGATGATGAAACCAGAAAATCCATCGAGGCGGCAGAGTCCATCCTCGACGAGACCCAACCACCCGCTGAATTAGTCGTGCCTAAAAGTGAAACCAACAGTCAGCTGGATCCGCTGAAAGAAACTGTTATGATACGGATTCCGAATCCGGAAGAGGTCCCCTCATTGGAAGCGGGATCTTCAGATTCAGATACCCCGGAGCCGAGAGAGGATTCAGAAATGCAAAAAGCGAAGATTGAGCTCGAGGCCCTTGAAACCGACATAGAAATGGTGACAGATCCTGATGATTCCGAATCCCCTGTTTCAGGGGACATCAAAGCTGTTGAATCGGCGGAGCCGGCAGTTCCGGAGACGGCTGAAAAGCCAGCTGAATCTTCGGCAGGAGTGCTTACTGGAACGGAAAATGAAGTCTCCGCCGATGAAAAGAACCCGCATTCAAAAACAGATGACGGGGCTACCAAAGAACCCGAAACCGGGCTCATGGCGGCAGATGCATCAGCAGAAAGCACACCACCCGCGGAAACAGAGGGTAAATCTTCAGTTTCAGAGATATCTTCCGAAGCAGATGCCGACATGCTCAACCTGGCACAACCGGTTGAAGCCGAAGATGAATCAGCGCCAATAGGTGCGGCCCAATCGGTTGAGCCGGAATTACTATTGGAACCTGAATATGAATTGAAGCCGGGCGACCTCGCTGCAGTCGAAGCCAAATCGTACACTGATGCCGCGACCACAGAAGAAACGGCGGCAAAAAAGGACGACGCCGACGCGCGAGCCAAACGGGAAGCCCAGAAGGCCAGAAATGATGCGCTTATAAAGCAACAGGAAGCCCTGCTCAGGGCCGAAGCCCGCAAAAAAGAAGAAGCGGCGCAGGCTAAAGCAGCCGCCTCAAAAAAGAAAAAGCTGGCCCGGGCCAAAGCGGAAGCCTTAGAGAAGCAAAAAGCCGCTCAGGCTAAAGCTGAGGCATTCAAGAAAAAGAAAGCCGCCCAGGCCAAGGCGCTGGCACAGAAGAAAAAGAAAGCCGCCCAGGCCAGGGCGGATGCCTTGAAAAAACAAAAAGCCGCTCAGGCCAGAGCCGAAGAATCCGCCGAAAGCGTGGAAGTGGCCGCTGGAAGTCAGAGCAATTATGTCAAGCTTTTGGGATTGCTTAAAAGATACAAAGGCAAGGCCATCGGCATCAATTATGATAATTCTGCCGAAATCAAGGAAGCCGAGCTGGTTGAAGCCAACGAAGAATTTTTCAGCGTCATGGTAAAAGAGAAAAAAGTTCAGTATAGCTATCCCCTGAAGACGATTTTAACGATTATCGAGGGTGAGCAAGGCGTGGAAACCGGCGAAGATGACAAAAAGGCCAGGTTTGATGCGGTCATAAAAGTTTTTCCGCTAGTGTGATTGCAAAAAATTTTGAGAATATGATGACGGGCCAAAGCGCCTGGAGCTATGAAAACAATAATATGACTTGTAGCTTCCGGCGCTTTTTTTTGCACCCTGCCTAAAAGTATCTTTTCACTGCTGGAAATTAGTTGATGAACTAAACAGTTTAGCCGGCTATCGGCTTTGCTATTGAAGTCGGATAAAAAAAAATAGGATCAGATTTTTCTGAACGGCCGAGCGGGTCAATCCCGTTGCACGAGGACCTTCGGCAGGTAATGGGCTCAACCTGAGATAGGATTGTTTGCTTGACACTATCCCATCCCGCATTTTATGTAGAACCTAAGATGTTTTCTATAAATAGCTGTCTATACCCAAAAAGGACCGTTGGTCTCTAAAAGGTAATTCGCATGCTATATCCTAAAATTGATGCCCGCTTATTTGTGAAAAACCGGCAGCGTTTCAGAAAGCAACTCAGACCAAAATCGATTGCGATTTTCAATTCCAATGACGTCATGCCCACCAGTGCTGATGGCAACCATCCATTCGTTCAGCAGACAGACATCTTTTATTTAAGCGGCATCGATCAGGAAGAAACCATACTGGTGATTTGCCCGGATGCGCTCGATAAAAAGCAAAAGGAAATCCTTTTTGTCAGGGAAACCAGTGAGCAAATTGCCACCTGGGAGGGCCATAAATATACCAAGGCGGAGGCACAGGAAATTTCAGGCATTGAGACGGTGCACTGGACCAACGAGTTTAATACGATCCTGCGGCCGCTGATTATAGAATCTGAATATATATACCTGAACACCAATGAGCACTTGCGCGCTGCGGACATCGTTGAAACCCGAAACATGCGCTTTCTGAAATGGTGCCGGCAAACCTTTCCGCTGCACCATTATGAACGGGTGGCACCCATTATGAACCATTTGCGTGCCGTCAAATCCCCGGCCGAGATCGAGCTGATAAAAACGGCCTGCGGTATTACTGAAAAGGCCTTTCGACGTCTGTTAGGGTTTATTAAACCCGGCGTGTGGGAATATGAGATTGAAGCTGAAATCGTGCACGAATTTATGCGCAACCGCTCCAGGGGCCCGGCTTATGAGACCATCGTGGCTTCCGGAATTGATGCCTGTACCCTGCATTACGTCAATAATGACAAACAATGCCGGAAGGGCGACCTGGTGCTCATCGATTTCGGGGCCGAGTTTGCCAATTACGCCGCCGATGTGACCCGCACGCTGCCGGTAAACGGGAAGTTTTCCAAAAGGCAAAAAGAAGTCTATAATGCAGTGCTCAGGATTCAAAAAGCGGCCATCAAGATGCTCAAACCGGGATACACGCTCGAAAAATATCAGGATGCGGTGGTCAAATTGGTGCAAGCCGAGCTGATTAATCTGGGTGTGTTGAAA
>JASFJF010000306.1:0-5356 GCA_050122255.1 Desulfobacterales bacterium | reverse complement strand
GGCGGTTTTAATGCGATTCCGGTTTTGCCACTCATTTTTCTTATACTGGACATCATTCAGGTAACAAAAAACATCTGCTTTTCTCATTTTATCAAAATACCCGAGCCAGGGCAGATACTGAGGTTGATGAACGGCAATGATCAATAGACAATATCCTGTTTGTTTATTTATCCGAGAATCACATTTCTTCTTTTATTTGATGAAATAATATCTCTATAATGATAAAATATATCATATCAATAAGTAGTTAGCAAATTTTTGAGTTGATCGTTTCAAATTAAAAATAAGGGTAATACATTTAATTTTAAGGAATTCTATCGGTTGTTATATTTTTAATTTGTAACCCTAAAGGGCTTGTCGATCTTACCGCATCTACTGCGTTAGATGCCGTCCCGCATAGGCAACTATAGCGGAACGACATCTGCCTTATAGCTGCGGCAACCTCGACAAGCGCTCAACTTCATCCATAAAAATTTAACTTATTTTTATCTATAGATTTCTGATTTATTATGCGAGATAAACCGTCAATCTTATACCCCTTTACTTCATTGCTGCTCGGACTGATTCTGACGCAGATTATCGCAACCGTGCAGGTTTATCTATCCAACGCATCTTTACATGACAGCCTGCTGGCCATCAAAAATGCCGGCTATCTGGCCATACCCAATGGGCGAGTCATGGACGGATTGAGAGATATCGGGCCGGCTTTTGCAGGTGGCCTTTTTTTTACTTTTAGTATCGGGGCTGGACTTTCACTGCTCACAATAGGGCTGACATGGCTTTGGAACCGCATCTTTGACAGCAACAAATATCTCTTTTACGCTTATCTACTGCTCTGGTTGGTTTGTTTGCTCGCCGTGAACATAACGGGATTCAAACTTTTTTTAACATCAGCCGTTTTGCTGGTCCCGCCAGCCATCTTTGTCGTCGTTTCCCGAAGCATGGCCACCATGAGAAGGCGGAACCGGCGCCCGAATGATATGATGCACATTTTGCCGGTATTGGTGCTGGGATTACTGCTGGGCTGGCAAATCGATGGCCGTATGTTTACGGATTTCCGTGACATTTATTTACTATCCAATCCAATCGGCGCCCGCATAAACAACTTTTACTACAAATACACCCTGTATCCTGCCGAAGTTTTTAAGTCTTTAAGTCAGAAGATGCTAAAGACCGGTGCAATCAAAACTGATGCGATCAACACGGGTATCGTTTTAGAAAACATATTGCTCAATTATGACTACATTCCGCTCAAAAAAGATGCCACTGCTGATCTAACCATTGTTGCCACCCAAGATGGATTGAACTTTATAAACCGCGACAGGGCTGTGATGCAGATATCAACCAAAGCCTTCCTTGCTGATCCGGATAAAGCTATAAGGGCGTTTGAGAAGCAAAGCGACACAGCTCGATTATTGCGGCAGTTGACCTTCATTTCTTTATTGTTTGCTTTTCCGCTGGCGGTCTACGTCCTTGTGCACGGATTGGCTAGCATACTGGTTGGCTTTTTCATTAATTCAAGCAAAGCTTCTATTATCGCTTCGATATTTTGTTTTGCTCTCTGCATTATAGCGTTGCTTGTCTTCCAATTTAGCAGAGATCGGGATGCTTCAGTACCGGATCTGCATGAAGCGCTCGACTTACAGCACTGGCAAGCGCGTGTACATGCATTAAAAATAATCGATGAAAAAGGTTTGGAAATCAGCCAGTTTAAATCCTACCCTGCCCTGCTAAGGAGCACGCATATTGCAGAGCGTTATTGGCTGGTGAAGACCTTAGGCAATTCCAGAAGTCAGGCGACTTACAATGATTTGCTGCATTTCTTAAATGATCCGCACCCCAATGTCGTAACAATGGCACTCTATGCGATCGGCAAAAGAGGCGACCGGGATATGACTGATGACATTATGCAAATCATCACGACCTCTGATAATTGGTATATCCAGTGGTATGCTTATAAAGCGTTGCGTTCAATCGGATGGAGACAAACAAAATCAAATTAAGCACCGTAATTGCGTCAATTTTAGCAATCGTTGTTGTAGAAGTCGTAGCCCGGTTTCTGATCAGCTACAGGATTGTCGCTGATTTTACGGGTCTGTGGCTGGCTCGCGCTGCTGAAATTATTTTACTTATAGTTATTGTAAAAGTGCAGCACCAGGGGATTTCTGCCATCGGACTGGCAGCGCCCAATATCTATCAAGGCATTAAAAAGGGGCTTTTCTGGTCGGTCTTATTTGGGGCGGTGGCCGGAATCGGCTTGCTGATTAGCCATCTGGCAGGCATTCGGATCGGCGGGCTTTTCCGAATGCAGTTGCCAGCTGGAGACAGCCAGCTGGTCATCTTCTTTGTGGTGGCCGTTTTGATCGGGCCCATCGCAGAAGAAATTTTTTTTCGGGGCATCCTTTACGGATATTTCCGAAGAAGGGGGATCCCCACTGCTGTCGTCCTGAGCACCATACTATTTATCCTGCCCCACTCTTCCGGAACGACCCTGCCTGTCACCCAGCTCATCGGCGGGATCCTGTTTGCGCTTTCATATGAAATCGAGAAAAATCTTTGGGTCCCGATTACGATTCATTGCCTGGGTAATTTGGCGATTTTCACCCTCGCGCTCCTCATATAGAAGTGGTTTTAAAACATCATCTCCCCGCTCGGTGAAGCGGGATTTCGCATCTAATTGAAAGATGATTAAGGGGCTCAAAAGTCCATAATGGCTGTGTTGTCCCGCACATTGCAATGCTCATTAATTTTTATGCAAGATTCATGAGGTTAAGTTTTTCAGCCAATCGTCCGATATAAGTTCAGATGCTATTTTTTTCATCAAATTTAGCTCTCAAAATCGATTCAACTGAGGAGATGTAGACCCATGAGTAATATCGTACGCGCTTTTATCATCCTGACAGCTATTGCTCTGGCATTCCCGACACTTGGTCAGGCCGATATTGTTTACCTCAAAAGCGAGGATAAACTTTGCGGAACCATTCAGAGCCCTTCTTTCTGGCTGCAAACCCCATATGCAGAGATTCGCATAGAAAAAGAATTCTTGAAAAACATCCGTTTTAAAGATGATGCTCCCGGAAGCTGCGTTATTGAAACCATCAATAATGATCATTTTAGCGGATCGTTATTAGATGACAGCATCCGATTTAGGCAGGAAGACGGATTTCAAAAAACAATCAAAAAAGGGCAAATAAACCGAATGCAGCGCGACATTAGGGGATCGAGCCGGCAAATAACAACCACTATTTTTACCATGCAAAACGGCGATCGATTCAGCGGCGTGTTTTTAAATAAAAGCCTTGAGATGACGATGAATTATATGACAAAGTTCATTCAAGCCACTGAAATCAACCGTATGGAATTTATGCAAGACAATCCAGAAAACACAAAAATATTACTTGAAAATGGCGATTTTTTGGAAGGAAAGTTAAAGCAGAATCAATTTCGGCTGATGCCGGGTGCCGCTACTGAGTTAAATGTATTAATATCCAATTTGAAAAGCATCCAATTTAATGCGCCCAAACTGGTTTTGAGAGAATTCGGCAGCTCCGCTCATGCGCAGAAAGACGGCGATGGCGACGGAATACCCGATTATGCTGATATGTGCATGCATACACCGCCGGGCGTTGCCGTGGGACAGGATGGTTGTGCGAATAAATCGATGCTTGCAGCCGGGCCTGACGCCGAAGGAACCTACCGGAAATCCACAGAGGAGGTGGATGCTCTAAAAGCTTTCCCCTTTGAACCAAAAAATATTCTATTTGAATTCAACCGGTTCGATTTGAAGCCACAATTTTATCCGTCTCTCGATGCGGTCGCCGCCAGGCTGGAGCAAAACCCACACCTTCATATTGAAATTCACGGGCACACCGACAATATCGGCAGCGAAAGATACAATCAAAATCTATCTGAGAATCGTGCCCGCAGCGTGAAAAATTATTTCGTCAGTAAAGGAATCAAAAGCGAGAGGCTAATTTCGCAAGGATTTGGCTTAAAAATAGAAAAGGCATCCAACGAAACAGAGGCCGGCCGGGCCTTAAATCGTCGCGTCGAAATTGTCGTTCAAAACTGATGCGCTCACAGCGGCGCCTTGTTTTTCTGTAAAATAGAAACTGCTGGTTAGAATTTAGCCTGGCTGACCAATTGCAGCGCTCTTTTTAGATAAAGCTGCCAGACTTTCAGGTGTGAGGCACTTGAAAATACCTGCCTGAGAACAGCCGGCCGTGGAAACAGGGATTCAAAAACATAAAAGGCCCGGGTTTTCAAGCCTTTCCCGGCCGTAAACAGCAGCAAAGGGGACCACGCCGGCATGGGGCGCCCCTCCAATCGCTTTTCTAAAGTCCGTCTTTGCAGCCATGCGATGTCGTGATCCGCAGCCATCGCTTCAACATCAATCGGCAGTTTCAGGTCATACAGTTTTGTCAGCAGATAAATCATGTCGTAAACGATATTCAACTGCCCCAGTTCCTCGGCCCGATCGAAAAGTGCTTTCCAGCGCGCGCCTGGCCATCCCATAATCGATTGTTTGATGTCCACCAGCCAGATCAAACGGCTAACACAGTGCTTGAAAGCATGCAGGCTCAAATAGAGAACCTCATCAATCCCATTCAGACAGCCGGCCGATTGCCCTTCAAAGCGCAGAATCTCAATATCATCATGTATAACATGCTGTTTTCTGGAAAGAAGCCGTTTACGGCTTTTGATTCGATCGGCCCACAGAATATGGGAATTGATATCGACGATGGTCTGATTTTTTTTGTAGGTATTCGGATAGATCGGATCTTGTTGATAGCCCAATCGGGTCATCAGCGTCCCAAAGACAGAGCGCTTTTCGGGCAGTACCCATAGATCGATGTCTGTCAGCGGCCGCAGTCCGATATCTTTGTAAATCCTTTCCAGCAGCGCGATGCCCTGCAGCAGTACCACCTGAATCCCTTTTTCATTTGAATGCTGCAATATTTGCTTCAGATCACTGACGACTCGAAGGTTGTGCTGGACAGTACGATAATAAAAAGATTGCAGCTGCTGCACCTGGCGATAGCCCAGAAACCCCAGAATGCCGGCTTTCTTGAGGCTTTTGTACAGTAGCCCCGTCATGCCTTCATTTCGGGCGCACCGAATCAGGCGATCCTGGTCAAAGTTCCCGGCTAACAGTTTCGCAAGCTCCGCCTGTTGACCCTCATCCGGATCGATGTGGCCGGCCGCCAGCAGTATTTGATATTCAATCGAAGTCATATTACAAAATTGGGGTTTAAGGTGCAGGGTATAAGGTGCAAGGCCCAAGCATAAACGACAAGATTAATGATTCGCTATGAACGAGCAGTGATCAAGCGGCTTAGCATCCCAGAAATGGCTT
>JASFJF010000305.1:0-5357 GCA_050122255.1 Desulfobacterales bacterium | reverse complement strand
CGTGTACGCTCCGTTTTCGAACCATTTCACGCCGTGCCAGCGAACATGATCTAAATTTTTAAAACCAATTCTATAATAACTTAAACGACCTTAAGGCCAGTTTAACAATTAAGATGGAATAATAGAGTTTCGGATGTAAGTAAACTGGTATGCAAGGCATTAACTGCCGATGATTTATGGATAGGAGAAAACCATGCCCTTAGAGAATTTTGGGAGTATCCTCAATTTTGCGGAAGAGCTGGAATTGCAGGATCTCGGGTTTTACAAAACCCTGGTGGACAATCCGGCCTGCGTGGAACACAAGGCGATGTTTGAAGCATTTGCGGCCGCCATCGACAAAAATGTCAAAACCGTTCAGCGAACCCGACGGGAGAATGTAACCGAAATGATCCTTGAGCCGATCAAGGATTTTATCCGCGCACCCTATTGCGAGGAATGCATTGGTGTTGAAAAGATGGACGCAGCAGAAGCCCTGGATGCAGCACGACGCCTGGAAGACAGAGCTGTTCGCTATTATACCGAGGCCGCCACAAAAATTAAAGCCCAACCTGAAGTCGCCCGGGCCTTGAAGCTTTTAGGCAAAAAACACTCCGCTCACATTGCGAAACTCGACGAAGTCTAATGCCTGACGGCCGGTCCTAAATATTTTAGGGGACGCTTTTCGTAAATCGACCGCGGAATGAAACATCAACGGCTTCATCGTATAGACCTATGATTTAGGGAGTGTGGCGAAAGAACAGAATTCAGATATAACATAGTGGGTCAGACATTAAATTAAATTTCCGGCCGGGTAAATACGGTCAGTCCGTTTGCTGTGGATTTCAGGCACCAAACGGCAACCCGATAAAAAAAGGAGCAGACAAATGAGTCAAGCGGTCGAAAAAATCAAAGCATTGACAGATCACACTTTCGGCACCTGGAATCAACAATCGGGCTGGAAAAATCCCATGCTGGTAACCGATGCCGAAGGGATTTATTTTTACAACGCAGATAGAAAGCCGTTCATCGATTTTTCTTCACAATTGATGTGCTCGAACCTGGGGCATAAAAATAAGGCCATTATCGAAGCAATTGTCAAGCAGGCTGAAAAATTGCCCTATGCCGCGCCGGGATTTGTCACCGAGGCTTCGATGGCAGCGGTGGAAGCGCTTAAAACGGTGGTACCGGAGCCGCTGAACCAGTTCTTTTTCTCGACCAGCGGGACAGAAGCCAACGACGGCGCCCTGATAATGACGCGTCAAAGCAAGGCACCGGCTTACAAAATCGTATCTCGCTACCACTCCTACCACGGGGCCACCTCCGGCGGGCTGTCATTTACAGGCGACCCTCGCCGCTGGCCAGCCGAGCAGGCACGCTATACCGTGCAGGGAGTAAGGTTTGCACCCGATAATTATTGTTATCGGTGCCCGTTCAAAATGAGCTATCCGGAATGCGACATCCAGTGTGCTCGCTACCTGGATTATCTTTTCAAGGAAGAGGGCAATGTGGCCGCATTTATTGTTGAGCCGGTTGTTGGAACAAACGGCCGCATTGTGCCGCCGCCAGAATATTTTCCAATTGTTCGCCAGATATGCGATGAAAACGATGTGCTGCTGATCGCAGATGAAGTGATGTCCGGTTGGTTCCGGACCGGCCCGGCTTTTGCCATGCAGAACTGGAACGTTGCGCCAGACATTATGACAACCGCCAAAGGCGCCAGCAATGCGTACACGCCGGTGGCGATCACCATGACCACCGAAAAAATCAAAAGTCATTTCGAAAATGAGTTTTTCTGCCACGGCCACACCTATGCCTATCACGCACTGGCCGTTTCGGCCATACCGGCAGCAGTGGCGGAATATGACAAATTATTCAAATCCGGCCTGCCGCAAAGAGTCAGCCCGCACCTTGAGAAAAAACTTTATGAGCTTGGCGACAAGCACATCTGTGTCGGTGATGTTCGCGGCATCGGGCATTTCTGGGCGTTTGAAATCGTCAGAAACCGCGAAACCAAGGCGCCTTTTGATGTCAAAGCGGACAAATTGAGCGGCAAGGCGCTGATGACAGGTAAGATTGCGGGTGAATGCATGCAAAACGGACTTTACCTGGCGCCATGGTACGATACCCTGGTCATTGCCCCGCCGCTGATCATCACTGAAGCTCAAGTTGATGAGGCTATCGACATTATCGATAAAGCGCTGAAGATAGCAGATAAGCAGGCTGTCGAAACCGACGTTCCGGTATCAAGAAGCTCCGTTTACGATAAATAGAATCTCATCTATTTTCAGGCCATATTCAGGGAGTGAGCCGGAATTTGACAATTTCCGGCTCGATTTTCAGACCCGCCACACCCCTGTCGAGCCAACGCATTCCACTGCAACCGGTTGCGAGAATCATTTTTATTATTCAAATTCAAGATTTGTGGCCAAAATGCCAATAATATTGTGATGGTTTTCTTTTTCAGCGGGAAGACAAGGCCAGGTATATGTATAACACATTGAAATTATTTATTAATACTATTTCTGGGGGCTACTTTCCCCATAACTTTCCATAATCATTAAATAAAACGGATTTTGGCCGTGATGCATCGTTAGACGCGTGTATGAATCATTTTAATCAATAATGAATAGAAATCACCTCAGAAGCTTAAAGAAGTATCACTAAAACTTATGGCCATTATTAATCTAAAAAAACGGGAGGTGGAGTGCAAACTCGTTTACTATGGTCCGGGCCGCGGCGGCAAAACATCTAATTTGCAATATATTTTTCAAAAAAGCCGCAAATTGATGACCGACGAGATGGTGTCCATTAAGACAAAAGGGGATCTAACCCTCTTTTTTGATTTTGTGCCCATGGGTATCGGTAAAATTAAGGGGTGTGATGTCCGGGTTCAATTATATACGGTACCGGGCCAGGTAAAATACAGCTCGACCCGCAAACTCGTCCTGAAAGGTGTAGATGGCCTGGTATTTGTCGCCGACTCCTTAAAAATACGCCATGAAAAAAATATCCTTTCCTTGAAAGACCTTGCAATCAATTTAAAAGGCTACGGCCTCAACATCATGGAAATTCCGCTTGTGCTGCAATACAACAAGCGCGACCTTGAAGCTGAAGGCGTTCCGTTAATGTCGATTGAAGAAATGGAAAAGGCCTACAATCACCAGCTGAAGGTGCCGTCATTTCCCGCCAGTGCTGTAACCGGAGAAAATGTAAATGCGACGTTGAAGGCTGCGTTGGTTTTGATGCTGAGGTCACTTAGAAAAGAGGCCGGCTGGTAAAAACTTGCTTCCAGACAGCCATCTTTTGCCCGCTGGCTGTGTTAAAATCAGGTCCAAAATACTCGCGTACTATCGTGTACGCTCCGTTTTCGAACCTGATTTCGTCTTGCCCTCGGACAAAATCTGACCATCTGAAAGCAAGTTTACCATTTTTTTAAAGACTATTCGCTGCACTTTTTCTCCTCCTCGCGCCTCGCTATCGTGCAAAATCTGACCATTTGCCATCAAGTTTACCAGATCAGTCCTGAAATTCGCGCCGATATGTCTTGCCGGATCCCATCATCACGCTTATGGGGTGCAGCGTTTTGATGTTTTCACAGATGATCTTAATGGCCGCAGCAATCGGTATGGAAATCAAGGCTCCAACAATTCCCCACAACCAGCCCCAGAATAAAAGCGACAGCAACACCACCACCGGGCTTAAATTCAATTGATCCCCCATCACTTTAGGAGCCAGCGCATTTCCCATGCCCATTTGGATGGTGGTCACCGCAAAAAGGGTAATGACCGCGGGCCACAACGACGGGTAAAATTGTACCAGAGCGAGCAAAACAGGTGGAATCGAGGCCACGATCGAGCCGACCGTGGGAATAAAATTAAGAAAAAACGCCAGTGCCCCCCAGGTAACGGCAAAATCCACACCGATAAATTCCAGCACCAGCCATACCAGAACGCCGGTAGTCGAACTGATCAAAAATTGCAATGACAGATAACGCCGAATCTGCCCGGTGATCGAAAATGTGATCTGGCTGATCTGGTCGGCATTCTCAGCTGAAAAAGATTTGAGGATTTTATAACGGAAAAAAGGTTTGCCCAGCAGGATAAAAAAGAGAAAAATAATGACCAGAACCAGCTGGGAGATAAACACAAAAATAGATCGTGACAGAGATGCCAGAAAACGACCAACATTTTGCCCCCAGTTTATGCCTGCCAGGGGATCAAACTCCAGGTTCCATCTGCTGGTGACCAGGGTGATCAGCTCAGTGAAGCGCGCATGGTATTTCGGGTAAGCAGCGGCAAAGGCGGCAAAGCGTGCATACAGAAAAGTGAAAGACAGATAAAATATTCCAACTAAAATGATCAGAATGATAATAACCGCCAGGGTGGTCGGTATTTTGCGGGCCGTCATAAAGTTGATGGCCGGGCCGATGAGAAATGACAGCAGCCAGGCAATAATCAGCGGCAGAATGACAGATTGCGCGGTTTTCAATACGACCCCCACAGCAACCAGCACCAGAATGCCCAGAAAAATAAATGTTATCTTGCCTCTATCAAATTCCATGGTAAGATCTTTGGGGACGCGTCCGGCTCCAAAAGTTGGTGCAAAGATTATCTCAACCCGGCCCGCCGGGTCAACTGCTAAGTTCCGAACCCTCTTATTCCAAGAATCACATCTATGCTCCGAGTGAAAATAATTTTAAGATATGTGTAATCCCGATTTACGGGGGCACCGCCGTAGTTGAGCGTTAGATGCATTTTTAAAACAAACCTTAGAACTTTTGAGTAGCTTCCTTTAACAACTCCTGAACTACGGGATCGAACCAACGGTTCAGAAAATCATCGGCATCGGATTGGCGTATTTTTTGGTAACGGGAACGCACTGCTTCAACGCGATTTTTCTTTGCCAGCGCAAGCCCCCCGGCCGGCATATCCGTCAGGGCTGCAATTTTGGCAACAGCCGTTTTTTCCACGTCTTGGTCTGAAACAACGCCATCCACCAGGCTGATTTCAAGCGATTGTTCCGGCTCCAGAAATTCTCCGCTAAACACCATTTCGGTGGCCCGGCGATCACCGATGATTTGCCTTAGAATTAAATCGGCCAGTCCTGGCACCGATAGTCCAATTTTGACTTCGTTAAATCCAATTAATATACGGCCTGCGGCAACAAAACGGAAATCGGTACTCAAAGCCAAGATGGCTCCGCCGGCGGTGGCATGGCCGGCGATGGAACTGGCAGTGGGCATTGGCATAGTGTACAGGTCTAATAGCGCCTTATTAAGGGTAGTATAAAAATCCATCATTTCCACACGACCCATTTGAAGCAAACGCGGCAAATCCAGGCCGATGCTGAAGAATTTGTCACCACCGGCCAGTACCATT
>JASFJF010000304.1:0-5389 GCA_050122255.1 Desulfobacterales bacterium | reverse complement strand
TCTCAGACGGTCGCAGTCTAATGGCGGTCCTTTCGCTGGGGGCCGAAGCCGTTATCATGGGCACGCGTTTGTTGGTCACAGAAGAATGCCCGATTCACGATAATTTGAAAAATGCCCTTATCGGCGCCAGCGAACTGGACACCACCTTGATCATGCGGTCTTTGAACGCCACCCACCGGGTCTGGCGCAATCCCGCAGCAGATAACTGCACGGACCTGGAAGCCTGCGGCGCAGACTTTCCTGAAATTATGGGGGTGGTTTCAGGCCAACGGGCGAAGAAAATGTATGATGAAGGCGATCTATCCGAGGGAATTTTAGCGTGCGGGCAGGGCATATGCTTTGCCAGAGAGGTTGTGCCCGTGAAAACACTTTTCGATAATATCATGGCGCAGGTCGATGACATCCGCAATAAGCTGCACGCCGCCTGATTTCAGAGATTTAATCGCGAGGTCTAACGCAATCCCGCCCGCCTTGCCTGAGCGACTTGCGATGGCGGCGGGGGACGCAAAGACGCCAATGGAAGGGGTTAGAATGGTTGAGACATCCAATTTTAAGGTCGAAATCGATGGTCATATCGCCTGGTTGATTTTAAATCGTCCCGAAAAGCGCAATACCATGGGACTGGCCTTTTTTGCAGAAATCGAAGGTTTATTCGAAGATTTTGACAACGACCCCAACGTCCGGGCGATAATTATTAAAGCCGAAGGCAAGAGCTTTTCAGCAGGCACCGATCTTAAAGAGGCGACCACATTGCTTGGCCAGGGATCGGCAGATGGCCGCGACCGCATGCGAAACAATATTGCCGCCCTGCAACGCGCTTTCACCAAAATCGAGCGCTGCCGCAAACCGGTCATCGCCGCTATCCATCGTCATTGCATCGGTGGGGGTGTCGATATGATCTGCGCCTGCGACATCCGTTTGGCGACGGCTGATGCCGTTTTCAGCATTCGTGAAACGCGCATGGGCATCATTGCCGATGTCGGAACCCTGCAACGTCTGCCGTATATCATCGGTCAGGGCTGGTTCCGGGAGCTGGCATTTACCGGGCGGGATTTTAGCGCCCGGGAAGCGCTGCAAACCGGGTTGGTGACGCGCATTTGCGAAGACCGTTCAACCCTGTACGCAGAAGCCAAACAGATAGCCGCTCAAATTGCCGCCTGCCCCCCGCTGACCGTTCAGGGAACCAAGGAAGTCATCAACTACAGCCGTGACAACGGCATTGAGGCCGGTCTGCAATATGTGGCCCAAAAAAATGCAGCCGCGCTACCCTCCGAGGATCTGATGGAAGCAGTGGCAGCTTTTATGGAGAAAAGAAGACCTGAATTCAAAGGCAAATAGATTCTGCGCTGACGCGCAAAAATTATATAAGATACTGCGCTACAAACCAATATCAGTTATATTTATTTTTTCCCGAATAACAAATAACCCAAAAGAGAAAAGAGTAGGATCGCATGCCAAAACCAAAGTTAGGTGCATTGGATGGCATAACCGTAGTTGATCTTTCCCGCCTTTTGCCCGGTCCCTATTGTTCCATGATACTGGCAGATCATGGTGCCCGGGTGATCTCGATTGAGAGCCGCAAATTCATTGCCGATGGTCTTTTTTTCAATACGGTCAACCGCAATAAGGAGCACATGACGCTCAACCTCAAAACCGACCCGGGTAAAAAAATCTTTTTCCAGTTAATCGAAAAGGCGGACGTCATGCTGGAAGGCTTCAGGCCGGGCGTCGTCAAACGTCTGGGCGTCGACTATGAAAGTGTTCATAAGGCAAATCCCAAGATTGTTTACTGCTCAATTAGCGGCTATGGACAAACTGGCGGTTTTGTGGATCGCGTCGGGCATGATGTCAATTATCTGAGCAAATCCGGTGCCCTGAACCTGATTGGCGAACCGGATCGTCCCCCCTCGATTCCAGGCATCCAGATCGCCGACATCGGGGGCGGTGCCATGAATGCAGCCATCGGCATTCTGCTGGCGCTTTTTGCCCGCGAAAAAAACGGTAAGGGTCAATATATCGATATTTCCATGACAGACGGCATGGTGGCATTTTTGCCGGCGGCCCTTTATTTTCAGCAGCTCACCGGACAGGATCCCCGTCGGGCAGATGCGATGCTGTCTCACCGCTATGCGTGCTATAATACATATGAAACCGCGGATGGACGCCATTTATCCATCGGGGCCGTAGAGTATCGATTCTGGAAAAAACTGTGTGATCATCTTGATGTTCCCGAATATGCAGCGCTGCAATACGATGACAGTCGCCGCAGGGAAATACTTGATTTTATGCGTTCAACATTCAGGCAGAAAACCCTGGCCCAATGGGAAGATGAGCTGGCGGATATGGAAATATGCTGGAGCCGGATTCAAACCCTTTCAGAGGTGATTGCAGATCCGCTGTTTAAGGAACGTGAGATGATTTTGCAAGTGACGGCAGCAGGCGGTGAGAAACAGACAGTCATCGGAGTGCCCGTCAAGTTAAACGACACCCCCGGGTCGGTGCGCAGTGCCGCCGTGGATTTTGGCGCAAGCACAGGTTCGATATTGCAAGAACTAGGCTACTCTGAAGAACAAATTAAGCACTTCACTGAAACGGAAGTCATTTAAAAAAACTACTATGACTAGACCATTGATTTTAATGTGGCCAACTCCAGCTGGTCACCGGCATCTTCGGCGCGATCGGAAACTTCGACAATCGAATCCAAACACAGCTTCAAATGATTCTGGTGCGCAAAATCCAATTCGGAGTTGAAGATTTCCTTGGTCAAATCCCATTCGAGCTTATCCACCTGCGATTCCTGTAAGCCGATTTCTCGGGTGTGATCCCGAATCGTTTCAATTTTACAATCACCCTTTAAGTAACACATCACCGCAAGCTTCAAGGAATTGATGACACCCAGTGATCGTGTGCTCACTTCAAGGAAGGGCGATTTCAAATTATCGGGAATCAATGGGCGCTGGTTGAGGAAAAAATCACTGCAGGCCTCAGCGGCATTGCCCACTTTATCGATACTTTCTACTAACTTGTAAATATCTCCTCTCAGAAGGGGCAAATACGCACCGGAGTATAATTTGTCGCGGATCTCAAAGCGGATAAGATCTGCTTCCGATTCCTGGGTTCGGGTTTTACGTGCAAAGACTTTGGCTTCGCCGATATCGTCATCGAGGTAAAATTCAATTGTTTTTAAAGCGCTTTTTATAGACTGTTCGATCAAGTCCACATGTTTAATAATAAATTCGATAACTTCTTTTTCTTTTTTAAATAGTCTCATGATTCTCCTTTGGCACATGTGCGCAGAGCTGGACTAGAAACTGCGCTGAATTGAATGTGCGATAACTCTTTTTTTGTATCACAGCTTTGTTAGATATTTGTTAGGTTCTAATTTCAACCTCATAGGGCGCTGATCAATTTAAAAAAGAGATATGCTGCTATGGCTGCCAAAGTTGGCGTTAGCAGCCAGCCCACCAATATAGTAAATACCATTTTTGTGCTTATGGATTTCGCACCTTTTACAAGACCAACACCGACAACCGCTCCCACGATAGCCGATGAAGTCGATACCGGAATTCCGAGCACAGAAAAAAGGTGCATCCCGAAGGCCGCTGAGATCTGAGCGATAAAGGCTGCCGGAATATCCAGAGGCGTTATACCGATTCCGACGGTATGCGCAACTTTTTTACCGTATGTTGCAGCGCCAACTGCAATGCTCAAGCCACCGATGAAAAGCAACAGCTTTGGATGGAAAATGCCCAGATTTGCAATCGGCCCGACCGCATTGCCCGCATTATTGGCGCCCATGGAATAGGCCACATAGCAGGCGGACAGGATGGCCAGACGCCCCATGGTATGCTGCATTAACAAGGATCGAGATTCAAATCTTTTAAGAATAAAGTTCACCACATGCATAAGCATAAATGCAAGCACCATTACCAATAATGGGCAAATAATCCAGCTTTCAGCGATGGCAAGCAGCTTTTGATGGTTGACTTGTGCCCTGAGCGCCAGACCGATGCCCACAACGCCTCCCACAATCGCCTGAGAAGTGGATGTGGGTATTCTAAAAAAAGTGGCCAGGGTTACAAAAAAACCGGAACAGATCAGGGCGATAACCACCCCCGGATAACTCAAATCGACCTTTACTATCCCTTTACCGATGGTGTTCATGACATTCTGTCCCTGTAGAACGGCTCCCAAAAGAGCAAAAATAGACACCAGAATGACGGCATGTTTGAAAGAAATGAGTCCGCATCCTACCGATGTGCCCACGCAATTGGCTGTATCGTTGGCTCCGATATTCCAACCGACGTACGCACCGGCACCCAGGATAACTATCAATATTGGCTCGATAATGGGATGACCTCCGCCTGGCCTGAGCTGTTGGAGCTGCCAACGGTCTGAAAATAAATAACTATTTTAATTTTATAGAAATTCAAAAATAAGTCAAAGCAATAAATCAAGAAGTTCGCCGAATAAGGGCCTTGTCAGGATCAAACGGTTCGGCAGAAGAATTTGCATGGTTCTTCTAACCAAAAAATACATTTTACGGCGAGAAAAGCTCTTTCCGATGACGCTGAATGTACTATCCGTAGTAAAAGAAGCATTAAAGGATTCAGTATTCAATTTGCAAAATCAATAAAACTGTCATTTTTCAGCTAAAATATCATGATTGCAACAGGTTGGAAGCACCTCAGCGATCAAAAGCAATCGATATATTCCAATCAGAGATGAACACGAAATCTTGAACGGCAGTGCCTAGCGACTGAGCCCGATAAAACCGACTCCCACAGCAATCAAAAAAGCGCCCATTAACCTGGGCTGGAGATGGCCCTCTTTTAGCCATACAGTTCCAAATAAGGCTGAGAATACAATGCTCAGCTCCCGGGCCGCCACCACATAGCTGACATAGCTGGTTTGCATGGCGAAAAGCACTAAAAGATAGGTAAATACAACCAGAAAGCCGACAGCCATAATCGGTTTTTTGTTTATTTGCCATTCTTCTTTTAAAACCGCTCGTTCTTTAATAAGAACGTAGGGCGTCAGCAACAGGAGGGGAATAAGAAAGATAAAATAAATATACACTGGCGGTTGGACAGATTGGATACCCACTTTATCCACCAGCGAATAGGCTGCAATCGTGCAACCGGTCAGCAGGGCCCAGATTGAACCCGGCCGGCGAATGGCTCTGAAGGGCTCAAAGACGGTCTCAACGTAAAAAGACTTTAAATGAATGACATAAATGCCGGCGACAACCAGGCCAATACCGGTGATCCCGGACAGGCTTAGCTGTTCGCGCAAAAAAACCATTGCCAGAATCGGTACCCAGAAAGGCCCGAATCCTCTGGCCAGCGGATAAACGACGGATAAATCGCCCTGCTCATAAGAACTGCCA
>JASFJF010000303.1:0-5400 GCA_050122255.1 Desulfobacterales bacterium | reverse complement strand
AGCGAACTGGTGTCAATTCGGGCTTTTAAAACCAGTACTCCAGCAGAAAAGCCACCGGTTTGGTAAATAAAAGATGATTTTTTATTGACTTTAAGTTCTTTGGGAACAAGAACATCTCCGAAATCATAGTAAAGCGCCGGAACAGCTGTGCTGGTACTCGATACGGGTGCTGTGGCTCTGTCATCCTTTTTAGAGAGTGACGAACAGCCGCTGAATGAAAATCCAATTGTGATTATAAGAAGTAAAATTACCGGATACAGTCTTGTTTTAGCATCAAAAAATACCATTTTCCCTCCTTATTTTGTTGCCTATTGATAACCGTTGCTTGTTCATCAGCCATGTATCAAACAAATTTGAGAGTGTTAATAAAACGTTTATTATGTCTTTGGCCTAAATTTTTAGTGTAAAGATAATGAGACGTCAATCGGCCTTAACATAAATGCCGAAAACAAAACATCACCGAATCTGCGATGCGATAATCAGTAAACCCGTAAAATTAAATATATCCCAATTTGATATCACACGCTTTTAGATTCGGTCAATCTATCATAGACGTTAAAGATCCTACAAATTTTTTGGTCCCACAAAAGCCTGTGGTTCGCGCCAGCTAGCAAAACTCACATGTGATTAATGATGAATAGTCTAAATGACTGTATGTTAAGTTCGCTGACCAAATTTTTCAAAAAACTAAAAAAATGAATTTTAGTTAGTTGCTGAACCCGTTAGCGAAAATGTAGACGTCACTCTTTTCAAGAACCCACTAAAAGCTATAGTCTATTGTGGGGGCATCTTGACGATATACCACGTTGTGGTTATCGTTATGAAAATAAACATATTTCTCTACATTCCTATATAATGCATTGGTAACATTTTTGATTGAAGGTCTGTTTTATTCGGTATCCATTGTTGTGTTTGAATATATTTCCAGCAGTGGCATCATCTTTACTATAATTTGGGATCTCACATCGTGATCTGACCTAACACTGCTTAATGGCCTGCGCTGAAGAATGCTATTCATCAAAGGGTATCGCCTCGGCATTATTCTCACAATGAGCACGTTGGTCAAAGGGGGGCAAGAAAATGGAAAGCACCACGAAAGTCGTCGTTCAACTGGATTCAGATTCCGACTCACGCAAAGAACTTTTACATCGATTGCGTTTGCGTGCATGGATTACTAAAGGGGTTGAAAAACCGGTATTGGTAGCGACATTGCGACTATCATCCAGTGGGGAGGCTGAGCTTCGTGGTATCCCCAGGGACCATAACTCAATTGATATCGAACTCACCGATGCGGCAGGACGCAGTCTATTCGGACCTGAAACCGTCAACATTGTCAACAATACCGTGAATATCGCACTAGATGATAAGGCTGCAGATCGGATTCCAGCGGAAATACCTGTACGCGCCGAAACAAGGCGCCGGCATGGATTCTTTCGCATTCTGCAGCAACCTGATTTCCGTTTTGATGGTATGTCACTTTCGGCCAAAACCATTACGGCCGCCCAGGAGCAGGCCTTGCGTCGAAAGTTGCCTGATAACCAACCCGCGGCCGAAGGCTGGGTTGCTGTAATTGAAAAACCCAAAACAGGTCTTAAGGGGGGTGTTCTCAACAAAGCAAAGCTTGGCTTTGATGGCGCATTCGATATAAAACTTGACACGCGCCCTGAAGCGGTTGGCTGGATATATGCGATCACTGGGCCCAGGACTTATATTGGCTTTGTCCCGGATAAAATGGATGTCGTGGTGCGAAAAGGAATTGTGATTTTTCTGCCGGCTGAAATCGAAGATGGCGAGGACAGGCCGTTTCCCCCCACAACCGCCGCGTCCCCGAAACCCAAGTTCGAGATCCCCATAGATGCTAACGAGGAAGAAATTCTGGATAACCCCGAACTTTTTGCCGATGATCCCGGTCCGTTTTGCAAACCCTTTCGTAATCCGGAGCGAATTTTAGGGGAACGACGTTTTCAGACAATATTGCGAAGCGAGCAGCCGGAAATACTGGGGGCCAGCCAGAAATCCATCAAGGAACTGCCTGATTTTCTGACCCGCAAGGATGGGACCTCATCCGATAAAACCTTTCCGACCAGTCCGGTAGCGGATAGAAAGGTGCTGGCCAATTTGCGCAATACCGGTATGCGGCAGCAAATACAGCTTTCCGGCAGTGCCCGGCGCCGCGACGCGCGCCAGGCGCCCGGGCCGGACACACTCATCGATTGGGAAAATGATGTACTATCAAAGCAGGCCATCACAGTGGCTGGAGGGCATATTCTGGAATATAGCGTTCGCTGGCGATCAGCCGGTTATTCGCTTGGGTCGGTCAATCATACCCTGACCCTTGCACCGCGGCAAATAAAGCGAATCATGAAGATCGATTTTGAACGATCCGAGCGGGCCCGCCGCCGGGAAATCACCACCGTCGATGACGAGGTCACCCAGAGCACGGAATACACGCGTGACTACACCAATGCGGTGCGGGCCGGTTTGAGGGAGTGGGCTCATGGCGCTTCGGAAAGTGCGGCTGCAGGAGCTGGTGTAGGGGCAGGGGGCCTGGTGGGCAATGCCGTGGTTGGAGGAGGTGCTGCCGCCGGAGGAGCGGTGTCAGCCTCACAGCAAGAAGGCGCCCGCAATACTGCTGCGGCCGAAGAGCAAAATTTGCGCGATGCGATCCGTCAGCATGGAGAAGCATTGCGGCAGCTGGAATCCACGGTCATCACCGAAACCGATCAGCGCGAGACGGCCGAAGGCGTCTCGGAAGTCATTGCCAACCCAAACTACTGTCATGCCCTGACGGTTGTTTACTATGATATTTTGCGTCATCTGCGCGTAGATACCGAACTCTCAGGTGTATCTGAATGCCTTTTCGTGCCCTTTACGATTACACCTTTTGCCCAACTCCAAGAGCAGCAATTTCCTGGTCGCTTCGATGTGCGACGTATCATCCGGCATCGCGACGCAATAAAGATTGCTCTGCGGGATCGTACCCTCGCGTGGGTGTTTCCATATCTGGAAGACTATACCAACTTCTTTATGGGCTCTTCTGTTCCTGCGGGGCGGCGCATGGATCAAAAGGTCGTCAGTTTGCGCGGTTCGATTGATATCCGCATCAGCGTTGCGTCTCCTCTTAAAGGCGACGAAGATGCCCGGGCCATGGAGGAGGTCACCGATCCCGGCGCCGATGACCGTGAAACTGCGGCGCACGTTGTCAAGTGGATCGGTATCGCCCTGAGTCCCTTCCAGGCACTGGGTATCGGTATTGCGGTTGCAGGCGCCGCATTGGCTGAGGTCGCTGCCCACCAACGTGAAGTCCTTTTCGAATCTGAAATCGCACCCAAAATGGTGCAGAAATTTGTCAATGCACTGGAGCTGTATGTCAACGGTAGTAAACTTAGGGCTGATTTCACCCTTCAAGGCGGCTATCGTAAAGGTCGCTCGCATCGGGTGCACTTCCAGGTGTCGGCCGCAGATCTGGAAAAAGAAGGCATTACCCGTGCTGATCTTGAAGAGATTCAGATTCGTGCTAACACTGATCATGCCTTACAGTTGCCCAATTATTCGGTTGCCAACGTCACTGCCGGTCGTATTCAGGTCAGCACCGAAACCTACCGGCGCACCTTATCCGATCGCGGCGCACATGATGATTTGATAGAGGCATCCAGTAATCCCGAAGATCCCAAGGTGGTTCCCGGTTCTGCCATTCTAAGTTTTCCGGCCAGTAATTGGGAGAAGGAGAACCTCAGATTTTCGATTCACAAAGAAATTGAGCGTCTGGTACAACACCTCGACAGCCATCAATTCTACTATCACAAAGCCATCTGGTGGCAGATGGATCCAGATGAGCTGTTTACGATTTTAGATGGCTATACGCTATCTGCGACCGACCAGCGCTCAATTGCTTCTCTGGTTGAATACCGGCCATTGGCCATTGTGGGCAATACCCTGGCGTTTCGTGTCGCGCGCGGTGCTTTTGTGGGTGTCAGCGGAATGAAGTCGCTTGATGAGGCGCGCGCCTTTTATGAACCGCAACAGCGGGTCTCAGATCCCATGCGAGTCAGCCTGCCGACCGGTGGCGTTTACGCCCAGGCCCTAATGGATGAATGCCCGGCCTGCGAAGAGCACGCCGGCTCGACGGATTGGGTTATGGATGAAGAGCAGCTCACACCACAAGAGCTTGACACTGGACTTTTGTCCTCGCGTCGCCAGGCGCCTTCAGGTCTGAAGCCGACCTCACTGCCCAATACATTGATTAATCTACAGAATGCGCCGGCAGCGCCACCACCATCCGGGCTTTCTGAGGGTTTCGCAGCGGTTTCTGATGCGAATGCATTCCGGGATATGGCTGGGCTGGCCGGCACGCAGGCCAATGCGCGGGCTGCATTGGAAGCCGGTGCATCCCTGGCCAAAACATTTGGAAATTTAGGTGCCATGCAGATGAATGCCGAACGTGAAGCATTTCGTAAAATCAACGAGGATGACAAGCTCACACCTAAAGACAAAGAACAGTTGAAACGACCCAGGCCGAGCCCTGTCGAGGCTGTGGAAAATAAGGTTATCGAGCAGGTCAAAGACATAGATGCCGAAGAGGTTGAAGCCAAAGTAGAGTCCACTGGCGGCTCCGTCCCCAAGCAAACAACTGTGATCAAGAAGAAAAAATCGCGCCGGCCATCCATACTCGGTACCCATGATCCGGACGCTTGGTATTATCATTCTCGCCGCACCAGCCTGCCCGGCAAGACCTATGAGCACGCGTTTGTCAACTACGCTGTGGGCGAAGATGAGCTCGTAGCGGAACACACTGCCGGCTTTAACGAACTGGTCGAACGTCTCAAGTCTGATCCCGATATGGTTATTGTGGGCTTTTCGGCCTATGCCTCGCGTTCAGGAACTGCGTCTTACAATAAGCAGCTTGCAGACAAGCGTCTGAAAGATTTCGAGCAACGTTTGCACAGTGCCGGCATTCCTAAGGAAAAATTTCCGTACCGCTCCGAATACACTTATTCTGCTGTCGGGGAGGCGCGCTCGCTGGCGGACTATCTGCATAAAGAAGAATACCCACAGGTGCCGGCGGAAGCCAAGGCCGAGTCCGGTTTCAACCGCGGAATTCTTGTTACGATTTCAAATTACATTAATTGGGCAAGCCGCAGCACTACCGACTGGCGAATCCGTCTCCAATACCCCAAAGAGCCCGGCACCGGCCTGGACCTCAATTTAAAAAGTGCCAAAGATTTGCTGCTGGGATTGCTCAAAAAAGGCAGCATTGAATTTGAAGCTTTTGGTATTTACGAAAACGCCTGGGGCAAGTTGAACGGTCCTCTAATCAAGGGCAAGTTACGCGGTCGACTGCTGTTTGCGCTCACTTTTTACCGGGATACGCAGTTGTGGTCCGAATGGGTGCCGCTTAGC